>CAJXNF010000117.1 GCA_913056375.1 uncultured Pseudomonadota bacterium
TCAGGTCATCTGGCGAGGTTCTTTTTCAACAATTCGATCATTTAGAAAGCTACTCGAAAATAGCCCTGAAGCACTGATTGTCAACATTTCATCAATAGCGGGAAAAACTGGTGAGGGAAGCAATGTTGCCTACTGTGCATCCAAAGCCGCCTTGGACTCAATGACCAGATCGTTAGCAAGGGCTTTGGCTCCTAAAATTCGAGTAGTCTCTGTTGCTCCAGGAGTGGTCGAAACAGAATTTATCAAAGGATTGGATCCGGAATGGCGAGAAAAACAACTGCGTAGGACGCCAAGTGGCCACTTTGCTCAACCAGAGGAGGTAGCAAAAGCCATCCTTTATCTATTCCAGGATCTAAAGAGCTTGAATGGCTGTCGTCTTGATTTAGACGGCGGAAGACCCCTTGGCTGAAAATTCTTCTGCTTTAAGTTGCGCCACAACCAACTGTCCCTTCCCCCCTTAGAAAATTTCACTCTAAAAAAAAGACCCTCACCACACCTGAATTCAGTCAACAGGTCTCCAAAGAGCCCATCGATTAGGACAGATTTTTGCTTGCTGGATTACTCAATCTCTAAGGTTCATGGAGCGAACCCAACTAAATGGAAGATTGATGATATTGAAGAGACCTCACTTTCAAATTCCCTCACTTACTGAAGCCCAAGCCCTCCTGGAGCGAGTCAAAGAACAATTTCCCTTGAGTGAATTGCCCAGTCAACTCTGGGAATACGTTTACTACGACACTTTTGATTCAAGACTCTATAAAAATCAGCAACTGCTCCGTCAAGAGACCAGAACTGACGTAGGAGACGAATCCTGGCTCTGCTGGCTCAGTTTAACAGGGAATCGAGTTCTACAGCGTGGACGTTCCCCTGTTCAGGAGTCTGTCATTCAACAACTTCCTTCAATACCGCTTCGACCATTACTTGAGCCCATTCTTCACCCAAGGGCTCTCTTAAGTCTGTTTAAAATTGCAGTTCAGCAGGAATGGTTGGTTTGGAAGAACAAGGACGACAAGACCGTTCTTCGAGTGATGCTTGAATCAACACAACTCTTCCGTGAAAATTACTTAGAAGACCTCCAACACCGTCTGATAATTCTTCCTTTTCGTGGATATCCCAAGCCGTCTCAGCAAATCATTCGGTTCTGTCGTGAGGAAAGCTTGGAGGAACTTAATGAGGATCTTTTCCAAATTGTCTGCAGCAAATTGGAACTGAAACCTGGAAGCTACCAACCCAAACCAAAATTAAAACTTTCACCCTTGGGCAGAACCGATCAAGCTCTTCGAGCAATTCTTGGTGAAAGCACAAAGGTGATGGACTTAAATCATCAGGGTACGATCGAAGCTCCAGATACGGAATTTCTACATGATTTCCGAGTTGCTTGTCGGCGGGCACGTTCGGCGCTGAACCAATTGAAGGGGGTTTTTCCTCCTGAACAGATTCAAGGATTTCGAGATGACTTCGCTTGGTTAAGTGATCGAACGGGCCCCACTCGAGACCTGGATGTTTATCTCCTTGACTTCAATTCATACCAGACTCAACTGCCCGAAGAACAGCAAGCTGATCTTGAAGCTTTTCGGGAACTTCTGTTGACAGAAAACGCCAAAGAGCAAAAACTTTTAGCCAAGGATCTTCAATCCAAGCGTTTTCAAAAATTTCGCTCGACTTGGGAGCAATTTTTAAAAGATGAAACTCCATCTACAACTCCTGGAGGAGCAGCAGAAGTTCGCAAAACCGCATCAAAAAGACTCCTTAGAAGTTATCATCGTTGCTTAGCTGAGGGGAAAGCAATTGACGAAGATTCTCCTGATGAAGCTCTCCATGACTTGAGGAAGAGTTGTAAGAAACTTCGGTATTTACTGGAGTTTTTTGAAAGCCTTTGGTCCACAAAAGAATTCCAAGGGATTCTCAAACCTCTCAAAGCCCTTCAAGAAGATCTGGGTCAATTCAATGATTGCTCAGTTCAACAGGAATCCCTAAAAAATTTTGGCGATATGCTAGCCAAGCAGCAACCTGTTCCAGCCCAGACTTTGGTGGCGATGGGAATGCTTGTCAGTACCCTAAACCAACGACAGGCCGAGGCACGTCAGCGTTTTCAAGGTAGTTTTAGTGGATTTGCTTCAACTCGCACTCAGAATCGTTTCAATCTTCTTTTTCAACAGCCAACCGTTGCTGAGGAGTTGAACTGATGCAAATCTTGGCTTCTTATAACATCAAAGGTGGGGTTGGAAAAACTGCTACTTCAGTAAATTTGGCTTTTCAAGGGGCACATGAAGGAGCCAGAACACTGATTTGGGATCTTGATCCGCAGGGAGCAGCGACCTTCTATTTCAGAGTTCGACCAAAGATCAAAGGGGGGTCCAGGGCTTTGCTGAAAGGTCGTCATGATCTAGCCGATCTGATCAAGGCTACCGACCACGAAAACCTCGATCTGTTACCTTCTGATTTTTCATACCGGACGATGGACCTACTGCTTGACGACACTAAGAAACCAAATGAGCGACTCAAGTTGCTGCTAAGTCCTCTAGCTGGAGAATATGACTATGTTTTTCTTGATTGCCCACCAGGACTGACATTGCTATCAGAAAGTATATTTGAAGCTGCTAATGTGCTTGTGGTCCCGGTGATTCCCACCTCTCTATCACTTAGAACGCTTAAGCAATTGGTGGAATTTCGTCGCAAGAAGCAATTGCGAAATTTCAAGATGCTCGTATTCTTCCCAATGACAAATCCTTGAAATCAATTGCGTCGAGACCTAATGCAAATGACGACTCGCAAAGATCTGAATTTTCTGAAGACAAATATCCCATATTCAACTGAAATTGAGCGGATGGGAATTGAGCGAGCCCCAGTAAGCTGCTTTGCAGAAAACAGCAAATCAGCACAGGCCTATCAGGAACTCTGGCAAGAAGTGAAAGCCCACCTCCCGGCCTGGTAATTCAACTTTTCAATCCATTGATTACATGCCTGAATCTCCCGTGTCTGCCCGAAAGACACCTCGTCCTCTTTCGGCATTCCGACGTGCAGAAGCAATGTCCCATGATCTTTCACAGCTACCGGGCAAAGGTCCATCGTATTTTGACGATGCGAAATTAGCTGGATTACTAAGCAAAGAGAGTATTGAGGAACAAATCCAATGGCTTCGTCGACTTGATGTAGACAGTTACATCCAAAGGGTCGTAAATCCATCTGAAAACCAAAAGCGTCTCAGCTCAGCTGAAGTCATTCAGCAGCTTGGAGGTAGTCTTATTCAAGAAGAGATCGAAGGACCTCTCTATTTGGCTGAAGTCGAATTTCAGATCGGTGCTCTCAAGAGAAGAATTGGGTTTGTTGCCCAAGACCATAGGGTTCAACATGGAACTTGGGACCCGAAACATCATCGACGAGCAGCAGATAAGTTGGGGTTCTTTGCGATCCATGGCATGCCGGTAGTGACTTTCATTGACACCCCTGGAGCGGTTGCCACTGCTGAAGCCAACCTTGACAATCAATCTCACAGTATCTCCTTTTTGATTGCCGAAATGGCAAATCTACAGTTACCAACGGTTGGGATTGTATTTGGGGCTGGATATAGTGGCGGAGCCATTCCACTCGCAACCACCAATGTGCTGCTTGCCACCAAAGATGGAGTATTCAACACGATCCATCCCAAGGGATTGAGCAACATAGCTCGCAAGTACAACTTATCCTGGCAGGAATGTGCGAAATTTATGGGAGTTTCCTCCTATGAACTTTACTCCAGTGGATACTTTGATGGGATTATTGATTTCTCGTTAGACCAGCCTGGAAAAATTTCAAATCTACGGGAGGCAATCCTCAGTGGAATTGAAATAACTGAGCAAAACGCTCGACTCTTCCTCAAAGAAAACTCCTTTCTTTTTGACCACTACAAAGAAAACATTGGGCACTATCTCAACCCGAGTGAACTCCAAATCGTCGCAAATCGGAGAACTCACAAACCTCCTACAGGAACACTAAACGTTTTCGGTTCAGCCTATCGCTTCATGCGTGGGGTCAAGATGCGTCAAAAAATCCAAAGTGAGTCTCTGAAGAATTACTCCAGACTCAGCAGTAAGACTGCCAAGACTCCAATTGGCACCTTGACCGAGAGAATTGAGCAGGAGCGGCAAGAAAAATTCAAAAAGTGGCTTCAGGCTCCTATTGAACTTCGCTACCAAGAGGAGTTGAACAAACGCTACCAAAGATTCCTGGAAACAAAGGCAGAACGAGATGTCGAACGGACAAAACTCTTCGCTTTTTTTGTGGGAGATCCCAAAGACAATTTTGAGAAGGCACTGGAAGAATTGACTCTGGAGGTGTTGATCTATCTTTACAACTTTTGGAAGGACAGCACCCGCGAGAATATGATTCAACTTCATGATTTTCTTCAGGAAGCGACCCTCTCCGAGATCCATGAAAATCCCTCATTACTGGACGTTCTGCTTGTCCCTGAAGTGAACCAAAGTTTGCAGCAAAACTTCCAGAACATCCTGCTCTTCGACATGCTTTATGATGGTGTGATTGAAAGCCTTCCCATGATTGCAGGCGAATTGAAAGGGACGAATCACATCTCGCAACAGTCAGTAGAGAAGCTTTTCGAAAATTCTTTCAACATCGCCTTGAAGGAATTTGAAAAGATGGAACTTCAGCTTGAGGGAGATTGGGTACGGCAGAGCTTCTTCAAGTGGCTCGCCCAGTTCATCGCACAAAAGAACTGTGACACCGTCATGGCGACGATAAGTGGCTGGAAGAGAATTGTCTATCCGAGGATGTCTCCGCCTTTATTTGGGGTTGTGCGCTACTATTTCTCTGGATTGCTTCCCTCGCTTTATAAAGCTCAACTTGGTGAGAGTAAGTTTCAGGGTAAGATCACTCCTCGAAACATCGGAATCAAAGACTTCTGGAATCGATTGGATCAAGCCTATAAGGATTTACTCATTCAGAATCTCTTGAGAGATTACAAGAAGAACCACATTGAACCGAAGCAAATTCTTGAAAAGTATTTTGCCAACTTCAAAGAGCTTAATGCCGAGAAAATCACCGCAAATCCCGTCAATTTCCCAGGATTTCGCCAAGCCATTGAGCAAGCTCTTGACAACGGAATTGCTCCCTGTGGAGTCGTTACAGGTATTGCTAATTTCACTGATAACAGAGCGACAACCAAGGTAGGTTTGGTCCTGAGCAATACTCGTTTTCAGGCTGGAGCCTTTGACATGGCGAGTTGTGAGAAGGTTTGTCTGCTGCTTGATGAATGTGCCCAGCGCAACCTTCCTGTGATCTTTTTCATTTCTTCAGCAGGTATGCAAACCAAGGAGGGAGCTGGATCTCTCTTCTCGATGGCAACGATGAACGATCGACTGACGCGCTTTGTCAAGGACCATGATCTTCCAGTAATTTGCTTTGGATTCCGGGACTGCGTCGGGGGTGCTCAAGCGAGTTTCGTAACTCATCTTCTGGTGAAAACCTACTATCTCTCAGGAGCACAAATCCCTTTTGCAGGGCAACTTGTTGTTGAGAGTCACCTTCCAGCTTCATCCACGCTTGCCAACTACCTAAGCCAAAAAGACGGAACCATGGATGGCTTGGTTGAAAATCCATTTGATGAGCAAATTGATCACGCTTTGCGCCAGATTGATCCTAGTATTCCAATGCCAAAGCTTTCAATTCAGGAAGTGATTTCGAGGACACTGACGGGTGAGTATAACCTCTCTACTCAGCTAGATCAGGAAGTTGAATCCCTTGAAAAATCCGAGTTGATGCAAAGCGATATCAAAAGAGTTCTTGTTCATGCTAGAGGATGTACTGCTGCAAGATTGATCCAAGCTTCTCAGGAACATGGACTAGAAGTCGTACTTGTTCAATCAGATCCAGATATGGAGAGCTATCCGGCCCAATTACTCCGTGAAAACGATAGGCTCGTTTGCCTTGGTGGAAACACTCCTCAAGAAAGCTATTTAAACGCGATGAGTGTCATCAGAATCGCTGAGATTGAGGGAGTAGACGCAATTCATCCAGGAATTGGCTTCCTTTCGGAATCACCACAATATGCCCGTATTTGCCGAGAACATGGTCTGAATTTTATTGGACCGCGTTCTGATAATATGGACCTGATGGGAAACAAATCTAATGCGATCAATACAGCAAAGAGGCTTAAGATTCCTGTTGTTCCAGGTAGTGAAGGTGCCTTGGCAAATCCATCTGAAGCTTCCAACGTAGCTGAAGAAATCGGGTATCCTGTGCTGATCAAGGCTGCTCATGGTGGTGGTGGCAAAGGCATCGCAGTTGTTGAACAGCCGGGTCAATTGGAACCGATGTTTATTCGGATGTCGAAGGAAGCACTAAATGCCTTTGGTAACGGTGATTTGTATTTGGAAAAGTTCATCCGCTCTTTGAGACACTTGGAAGTCCAAGTTCTTCGTGACCTTTTCGGGAATTCTCATTTGCTGGGTATTCGGGACTGTTCGGTCCAGCGAAATTATCAGAAACTCATTGAAGAGAGCGCATTTGATCTACCACAGAAAATTCAGGATCAACTTTTCAAGTACTCTAGAAAATTGATTGATGAAATTGATTATGTTGGGGCAGGAACTGTTGAATTTATCTACGATCTAGGAGAGGAAAAAATCTACTTCATGGAGATGAATACACGTCTTCAGGTGGAACATCCCGTCTCTGAAATGGTCACTGGGGTAGACTTGGTTGATCAACAGTTCTCAGTAGCGAAAGGCAACAGCCTTGAAGGCTTGGAAGTCAGGCCAAATGGGCATGCTATGGAACTTCGGATTAATGCAGAAAGAGTTGATCTAGACTCTTCAGGTTCCCTTCGTTTTGTGCCAGATCCTGGCAGAGTTACTGAAGCCTACTTCCCTGCAGAAGAAAACATCCGAGTTATCCAAGCTGTGACCAATGGCTCAATGGTTCCACCTTTCTACGATTCTCTTGTAGCCCAAATCATCGCCTGGGGAGAAGACCGCAAAGAAGCAATTGAACTGCTGCTTGATTATCTGAGTAGAGTGAAAATTCATGGAATTTCCACAAATCTGGTACTAG
The DNA here is from genome assembly GCA_913056375.1 of uncultured Pseudomonadota bacterium. Classification (GTDB taxonomy): domain Bacteria; phylum SAR324; class SAR324; order SAR324; family NAC60-12; genus JCVI-SCAAA005. Next base: position 7,048 of record CAJXNF010000117.1, read on the forward strand.
CGAAGAGAATTTTGCAGGATCAGGATTTTCAGGAGGGGAATTTTGACACTCGCTATCTAAAGGGGCTGTTTTCAAGGATCAACCCTCAAGAGCTGATCAAGGAATCTAAACTTGAAGCTGGAGGCTCTGCAGTTTCGCTAGATGAGTCCAGTGTTCGTTTCGAGAATTCGAAAGAGTGGAAAATTCTTTCACCACAAATGGGAGGCTTTTACCGGTCTCCTTCTCCTGAAACTCCCTCATTGGTCGAAGAAGGCAGCGTCATTAATCTCCAGACTCCACTCTGCTTGCTAGAATCCATGAAAGTCTTTAACGAGATTTCTCTAAATTCCTTCAAAACTTTAGATGGGAAATCACTTTATCCTGAAGATCAGCAATTCCGCATCACACGAGTTCTGGCAGAAGACCAACAGACAGTAAACCAGGGTGATCTACTATTTGTGATGGAGTCCATTACGCCAAATTAAGAAAGATCATTGTTGGAGAGGAGATAGGAGAGGTCAAACTTCAGAGAAAACCTAGTATGGAGAGGGAACCTCATCCGAAGATGAGGTTCTTATTTTCGAGATTATTTTTTCAGAACCTCAACCATTTTCTCGCCAATATCAGCAGGGGTTGGTACGACATGAATACCAGCATCTTGTAGTGCAGCCATTTTTTCGGCAGCAGTACCTTTACCACCAGAAATAATGGCACCGGCATGGCCCATCCTTCGCCCAGGAGGAGCGGTTTGCCCTGCGATGAAGCTGACAATAGGCTTGGTCACATATTCTTTGACGAAAGCGGCTGCCTGTTCTTCAGCATCCCCGCCAATTTCGCCAAT
>CAJXNF010000118.1 GCA_913056375.1 uncultured Pseudomonadota bacterium
TTGGTATAATATTGGCATCTTTCCATCCCTGCGACCCCGTGCATGCGTTGGCATTACCCGAATTAACCACCACAGCTTGGGCCTGAGATTTATTGGCTCTTGGTATGCTTAATGTCACCGGTGCCGCGACAACCTGATTGGTCGTAAACATCCCTGCTACTGAGGCTGGCTTTGATGAGGTAATGACAGCCAGATCTCTTTTCTTGCCTTTGTTAGATCCCTTTCCCGTGCCTAGTGTTTTGACGTCGCAAAAAACAGATCCTGTTTTGAATCCTAAAGGGGCACAGATAGAACCTTGAATGATTTTCCAATTTTTCTTTGCCATTTTTTTCAACGGGATGAGGTATCAAATTGGTGAGCTTCTTTAGTGTCTATATTAATCCAGTTGATTCTGGGTAATCGTTCATTACATTGAAAGATTGGACTGCCTGCCCTGCAGCCCCTTTTACTAGATTGTCCTCTGCTGACATTAGGACAAGTCGGCCAGTCCTTCTATCGAGTTTCCAACCAAACTCAATGACATTTGTGCCGACTACATTCTTTGTATCTGGAAGACCTGAATTGCTAAGGTGTCTTACAAAAGTTGATTCAGAATAGTAATCCGAGTAAGTATCATTGAGGTTTTTTTCGAATTCAACAAATGACGACTCGGACCTTAGTTCCTGCTTTGGTGCCGCATATAAAGTCGTCAGAATGCCTCTATTTACCGGAACAAGGTGAGGGGAAAATTGGATGGTTACTTTTTTCTTTGCAGCTTTTGACAATTCTTGTTCGATTTCAGATAGGTGCCTGTGCTTGGGTATTCCATATGGGCGGAGGCTTTCATTACACTCTACATAAAGGTAAGGAATGGAGGCTTTTTTCCCGGCACCACTCACACCGCTTAAGCAGTCAGCGATTATAGAATCTGGATGGATCAATCCACGCTCTACCAGGGGTGTGGTAGGTATGAGAATGCTTGTTGGGTAGCACCCCGGAGAGGCGACAAGCCTAGCAGACTTTATGGATTCCTTATTGAGCTCGGTTAATCCATAAACGCTTTCATCTAAAAGCTCTGGCAGAGGGTGTTTGTGTTCGTAAAATTCCTCGTATGTTCGCGGGTCATCCAGCCTAAAATCCGCGCTGAGATCGATGACTTTCTTGCCTTGCCTGAGAAGGGAACCTGCATACTCATGAGCGACGCCATGAGGCAGAGCTAAGAAGAAGAGATCTGCGTGCTGTCCAAACTCGTCAGGGTGAGGTTCGACAAAATTCAATCCACTGTTTCCGGGGTAGTGGCTGAACCGGGGGAAAACTTCAGTCAGCTTTTGTCCTGAATATTGCCTGGATGTCGCAACTGAAAGCTCTACACCAGGGTGTCTGAGGAGGAGGTGCAAAAGCTCCTCTCCGGAATATCCAGAGGCACCAACTATTCCAACCTTCACTTTGGGTAAATTCATAACCTTTTATCGGGTTGCTTTATGATTGATTTTGGCAAAAAACGAATCTTCCGCCCCAATTCCAAAATAGTGGAAAACAAAAAACCCCGCAGCCTGTCTTCTGCGGGGTAAATTCCTGATAGAAAACAGCGGGTTAACGTTTGCTGAACTGGAAACGCTTACGGGCACCCGGCTGACCATATTTCTTACGCTCCTTGGCTCTCGGGTCACGAGTAAGGTAACCCTCGGTTTTGAGGAGTGGCCTTAGGTTTTCGTCAAATTCATCGAAAAAAAGGCTATTACCGAGATCCCCCAGGAAATGCTCTGGTATTGAGCAAAGCAACCTTTTAGCTGGCTATCAAAGTGACTGGCAGGGCAACTTTCCAAAGCTAAGGCTTCATGAAATTGAAGGGCACAAATGTATGTGTCTCATTGAACTAAGAACTAAAATTCAAAGTCTTTGCTTTGATCTCCACAGCACATTCTTCAAACACTTAGTAATTCAAAAGGTCCTGTATAGAGTAGCTTAGGATTTGAGAATTCCGAACCTGACTCAGATCTTTGTAAGCCATCCTAAATTATAGACAGGAGGATTGTCAGGGTAAACACGCCAAGTATTGTTGAAAGCAGAACAGAGGTTGTCACGAAATCAGGAACGAGATCGTACTCAATTGCGATGATGGCTGCAAGAATTGCTGTCGGCATAGCTGCTTGCAAAATTCCTATATTTTTCTCCAGTTCACCCAATGGAAAAAGGAATGCCAACCCAAACGCAAGCAATGGGGCCAGTAGCAACCTCAGCCCACATGCTATCCAGGTGTCTACGTTCAATTCTAATTTCTGGACGCTAGATAGTTGAACCCCAAGGGTCACAATCATTGTTGGGATCATAGCCTGTCCCAACAAACCTGTAAGCCGATCTACGGAGAGTGGAACCTCCCAACGTGTCGCAGCAAAAATAGCTGCAGGGGGAAGGGCAAGCAGGGCTGGAGTTTTTAGTACGCTCGTAACTGCCGACAAACTACCTTTGCGAACCCATCCAGCGACCCCAACCCCAATGACAAATGACGTAACTAAGATTGAAAGAAAATAGACAGTTGCCGGGACTTTCGATACTTCGCCGAATCGAAAATCCAACAAAGAAAGCCCAAAGTTCCCAACATTGCCAAAAATAGATATCAATACAAAGGCGGCAATGACTTCACGTGATCTTCCCAAGATTTTACCAACAATAACTGCCCCGATGGCTACCATTATATGGGTCAAAACACTGTACCCTACCATCGTCAACGTCGTTGACAGAGGAACCGAAGATTGGCTGATAACATTGAAAACAAAGGCAGGGATTAAAATGAAGTAGGCATAGCGAGTCATTGTTTTTGCCTGCAATCCCAGCAATGGGCCTGTAAAATAACCTATGGCTACAAGTGCAAAAACTGGTAGAACAACATTCAAGAAAACTTGGAAAGTACCCAAGAACCAAATCATCTCCAGCAACAAAATCAATGCGATGAAAGCTCCAAGGACACTCTTAGAAAAATGAAAAGGTAATTTCGACTGGGGAATTTTCATCATGATGAGTGAAGACTTGAACTGAGACGATTTTTTATGATTTCAATTCTTTAGCGTTTCGCAAAATAAAAAATGAGAGGGGCTATTTCAATAGTCTGCTTACTGGATTAAGAGCGCTTTTGAAGCAGTACACCCTTCAGGTACTCACCTTCTGGAAAAGAAAGTAATTTGGGATGATCTTGATCTGCAGAAAAGTTATTATGAATGGAAAAGTCTTGCCGGGCATCCTCTGCACTACTTGCCAAAATCTTTTTGAATAATTCGGGACTGATTGCACTTGAGCAACTAAAGGTGGCCAATAATCCTCCTTCATTCAGAAGTTTCATCGCGAGCAAATTGATGTCTTTGTAGGCTCGTGAAGCTTTTTCAACATTCTGCTTTGTAGGGGCAAATTTTGGTGGATCGAGAATAATTAGGTCAAAATTCCTTCCTTGGTCTCGAAATTTTCTAAGAGATGCAAAGACATCTGCTTCTATCCACTCTGTTTTTTCTTCTGGCAGCCCATTTGTTTTTGTATTCAGTTTTGCCATTTGCAACGCTTGTCCAGAGCTATCAATGGAAGTTACAAACCTTGCCCCGCCACGCAATGCATTAAGGCTGAATCCACCCGTATAACAAAAACAGTTTAGGACCTCTTTGTTGTGCGAAATTTCTTGAATTTTGGCTCGGTTAGCACGCTGATCTAGGTAAAATCCTGTTTTTTGGCCATTTTCAACATCAATGTAGTACTCAAGCCCATGTTCCTGAATTGAACAATTGGGAGGCAACTCTCCTAGAATTGCGCCACACTGTCTTTCAAGTCCTTCTAATTTACGTACCTCTGCATCAGATCTCTCAAAAACACACTCTAATCCTGTCAGCTTAATCAATTGTTGGATCAATATCTCTCTCCAATACTCCATACCGACAGATAAGATTTGTAGTACAAGGACCTGATTGTATTGATCGACGATGAGACCTGGCAAGCCATCAGCCTCACCATGAACTAGACGTTTTGCATTGCTAGCCAGATCGCTGGAACTTCGATTGGATAAAGCCTTCTGCAATCTAAAATGAATAAAATTTTCATCAATTTGATCCTGTTCCTTAAAGCTCCAAAAACGTAATCGAATTTGAGATTTTGGACTCCACGCAGCAAATCCAAGGAATTTTCCAGATGATGACTCTACCCTAACAGTTTGACCGGGTTGATTTGTATCCACTTCAGATTCCACAGCACCAGAGAACACCCACGGGTGTCTTCGATGAACAGATTTTTCACGACCTGGTTTTAGACGAATAACTGGAATGGAAGTTGATTTAGGTTTCATGAATTTATCTGAAAAGTTATTGTCGTTTGCTTTAGTCAGGAACAAATCTCCAAAAATTGCACCTGTGAACTAAAAAATCCTAGGTCATTGATTGGATTAGTGCGGCTTAGCGAATCAAAAATCTTTGGTGCTTGAATCACCTGCAATCTTAACGCATTGATGACGCAAGTTTGGAATGGATCCCCAACGTAAGCGATATTATTGGATTGGAGCAATCCTACTAACACTATGGTTAGCGGTATGGCTCACAGCAACTCTTGTCTGGAACCGGCTTGATGCAGACAGATTGATCATCCGTCAAATCTGGTCACCAGAAACAGGATGGTCACTCGGTGATGCCCAGCCTTGGCGATTCCTCTATGAATTCGGAACAATTCCAGCCTTTGCACTTACCTTTATTAGTCTACTTGCTTGGTATCGATCCCTCCAATCCCCAAAATGGATCCGCTTTCGTCGCTACTTTCTGCTCTACAGCTTAACCTCAATTGTAGGGGCAGGCCTAATCGTTAATGCACTTTTAAAAGAATATACTGGGAGACCTCGTCCTAGAGAGGTCGTAGAATTTGGGGGTAATTGGGAATATCGGGCTGCTTTGGAACTTGGCATACCAGGTCAGGGCCAGTCCTTTCCATGTGGACATTGCACAATGGGATTCATCTTTGCCTCGGGTGTCATGTTCTGGAGCTACTCTCCTCCAGTAGCCATCGGATCTTTGGCACTGGGATTAGGGTATGGCACGCTGATGAGTACAGCCAGACTCCTCCAAGGTGCTCACTACGTAAGTGATGCTTTTTGGTCTTTGGGGGTGATGGGTGCGACATTTATCAGTTTTTACTTTTTCGTCCTTCAACCTCCACTATCTGATAGCGTTCTTGTTCGAAAAATTAGTAATCGGACTAAATGGCGCTTACGAATAGGGATAGCTGCTTGCCTCATTTTGATAACTGTCCTCTATTCAACACGACGCCCTTTTTTCAAGGAACATCAAAGAATAGTAAGTTTGTCCTTGGAAGCTCAGCACATTGAGCTTGTTACGAATGTTCCGGCTGAAAATTGGGACGTTGAATTTACAAATGTTGATCACCTGATCATGGATCTTCAGGCAAATGGCTTTGCGTTTCCTGCATCACAACATGATCTTGATGTTGGAACGGAACTGTCTTCTGAAGGAATCATGCAGATCCTAATGTAGAGTAAGAGGTTTGATTACTTTACTGAGCTACACTAAGGTCTGGCAATGAAAGTTCCAGTGCGTTTTCAGCACCGTCTATCTCTGACTCCCCTACCTCCCTGATGCATCGACTTATCCAAATCCTGGTAGTTGATTCGATCCGCGACCTGATTCGCTACAAATCTTTTTTTCTGCTGGTTGCTCTTCTGCTCATAGCTGACAGAGTCCTACGAAGCTATGTAAAGATTCGGCCGGAAGGCTTCGAATTCCCAAGCTCAAGAGAACTTGGAATTGCTGCTGATTGGCTATTTCTTCAAGCTCCAAATTTGGTAAGTGAATGGCTGTTGGACTGGCGAACGCTACTGATTGGTGGCTGTCTGTTTGCCGCTAAACAATTGACTTCAATGTGGCCGACCATGGACATGCGTAAAATGCATCGTGCAGAAGGAGGCAGGTGGCGCATTTTGAAATCGCTACAAAGCTTGCGTTGGTCACAGTTCGCCTGGGATGCTTGCGCCGTAGGAATGGTAGTTGGTATTGGAGGGGTTTGGGCTGGAGCTGGCTGGATAATTGGTCGGGAAATTTGGATTCAGAGTAGCTCACCTTTGAGTATTTTGATCCCAGCAGGAATGGTAGGAGTGGTTTGGCCCTTAGGAATGGCAGGATTTTCATATTCCTCAAAACTAGCGGTCTTGAGCAATGGCTTTCCAACCAAATTGAAGCTTTTTTCAGAACTTCTGAAGAGTAGACGAGTTTTTTGGTACTCTTGGCTCTTCTATCTCGCAAGAATCCTAATCTCATTGCTCTTCGTTTTGCTGATTCCAATTCTCTCACTACTGACAGTTGAAAATTTCTTTATTCGAATTTTGATCGCTTCCATTTCTGCCGCACCTGCATACTCCTATGTAAAAATGGCTTCATTCAAATTCTTCCTTGAAGTCTACCGTCCCTACCCTGAAGTGGTCTCGGAATACCAGAGCTACTACTCTAGACACTTTGGGTGAAGTGCCTGGAATTCAAATTATCTATCTACCAAAAACTTTTTCTTTTGAAGAACTTATTTCCTCTGCTTGTTTGGGCATTTAGATTTCCCATTTAAAAACCATGATGCCAAAAGCGGTTGACTCATTGAATTCCTAGCAAATATTCTTTTTGATTTTCAAATGCAGCCATCTTGCTGTTTTTTTAGAAATCGATAAGTTGACAACGCTCAGAAATTAGCTTCTTTCTAAAGCCTAAAACTGTGCCCTCACTCTTTACCATTAGGATTTTGAATGCTTCACAGCACCACTGAATGGCAAAGTCTTGATTCCCGCCACTTCATGCATCCCTTCACAGACACTAAGGATCTAGGGCGCAAGGGAACTAGGGTCATAACTAAGGCAGAGGGAGTATATCTTTGGGATTCAGAAGGGAACCAAATCATTGATGGGATGGCGGGCTTGTGGTGTGTGAACGTTGGATACGGCCGAGAAGAACTTGCAAAAGCTGCTTATGAGCAATTGCAGCAACTTCCTTACTACAACAGCTTCTTTCAATGTACCCACCCTCCAGCTATTGAACTTTCAGAGAAGCTTGCGGAAATCAGCCCTCCTCAGTTCAATCATGTCTTTTTTGTCAACTCCGGATCTGAGGCCAATGACACTGTCCTGCGGATGGTTCGCAACTATTGGAAACTTTTGGGACAGCCTCAGAAGCGCGTTCTGATTAGCAGAATCAATGGTTATCATGGAAGCACAGTCGCTGGAGCGAGCCTAGGTGGTCAAAAATTTATTCATGAAATTGATGATCTCCCTATTCCTGATATTGTCCACATCGAGCAACCATATTGGTACCAAAACGGTGGCGAGCTCTCTCCATCAGAGTACGGAATCTTTGCTGCTCAGGAACTTGAGAAGAAAATCAACGAACTCGGTATTGAGCGTGTAGCAGCTTTCATCGGAGAACCAATTCAAGGTGCCGGGGGAGTAGTCGTCCCGCCAGAGACATATTGGCCAGAAATACAAAGGATCTGTGACAAGTACGGAATTCTTCTCATCGCTGATGAAGTGATCTGTGGCTTTGGCAGAACAGGACATTGGTTTGGTTCTGAATATTTTAATATCAAGCCCGACCTGATGCCAATCGCCAAAGGGCTTTCCTCCGGATATCTTCCGATTGGAGGTGTCATGGTTTCTGACCGAATTGCTGATGTCATCATTGGCAAAGGTAAGGAGTTTGCCCACGGCTTTACGTATTCTGGGCATCCTGCTGCATGCGTCGTAGCCTCAAGAAATCTTGAGATCATCGAGCGAGAGGGTCTAGTAGGAAAAGTTCGAAATGACACTGGGCCCTACCTTTGTCAACTTT
>CAJXNF010000119.1 GCA_913056375.1 uncultured Pseudomonadota bacterium
TTGATGTTTGGTGGTTGCTCAGCATGGTTACTGCAGGAAATGCCAGTCATTGCAAAACTGAGTGCCAGAATGAAAAATCTAATGTTCTGAGTGACTTCCTTCAATAGACCTCTATGAATCATGTAATGTTTTCAATCCGCTTTTTTTCAGTGCTTTAGTAGATTATTTATCATGTCAAGGATCAAAAAATAGAGCAATGCAAAGTATGTCAGAAAATGATGCGATGTTGGATGAGGGAATGCTTTTAGAGGCAGCTAGAGATGCCCGGAAGAAAGCTTATGCGCCCTACTCAAGATTTTTGGTTGGAGCTGCTATCTTGGATGATCAGGGGAAGCTTCACAAGGGTTGTAATGTGGAAAATGCAGCTTACCCACAGGGAACATGCGCTGAGGCTGGAGCGATCGCTGCCATGATTTTGGCTGAAGGAAGGCGAATCAAAGCAATCGCAGTTGTTGGTGAAAGCCTGGATCCGGTGACTCCTTGTGGTGGCTGTCGTCAAAAAATACGAGAATTCGCTGCGCCCACAACGCCGATCCTGATTGGTGATCTCAAAGTACTAAGATTGCGTCAAACGCTTGCAGAATTACTTCCACACTCTTTCGGTCCAGAATACTTACTCAACGAGCCTCAATGACGAATCCTCCTCCCAACAGTTTTGAAAAAGAGATCAAGAATTCAAGTCAGATCCTCAAAGAAAAGATTGGGGAATTTACTCCCAAGGTTGCGATCATTCTGGGCTCAGGACTCAGCAAGTTCTCGGATGAAATAGACCAACTACAAACGATTTATTACTCTGAGTTGGAGGGCTTCCCTGAACCAGTTGTTGGAGGGCATCGGGGGGAGCTTGTGTTTGGTAATGTTGGTACTACGCCTGTTGTCATCCTACGAGGCAGAAGTCATTTCTATGAGCATGGAGAAGCGCATAACATGCGTGTTCCAATCGGAGTTCTGAAGCAGATAGGCTGCGAATTACTGCTGTTGACGAATGCCGCTGGTAGCATGGATCCAGATTCTCCACCAGGATCACTGATGTTGCTTGAGGATACGATCAATCTGACTGGCGTCTCTCCCTTGTTTGGAGTGGTCGGGGACCAACGCTTTGTGAACATGACCAACGCCCTAGATCAAGAAATAAACCTGCTGATTGAGTCAGAGGCTTCCAAAGCTGATATTCCATTGAGACGAGGTGTCTATGCTTGGATGACAGGACCACAATTCGAAACCCCAGCAGAAATCAGAATGCTGATGACCCTAGGAGCAAATTGTGTGGGGATGTCCACAGTGCCCGAGATCATTCTGGCACGTTATTTTGGATTGAAGGTCGTTGCCCTTTCCATTGTGACCAATCAAGCTGCAGGCTTGAGCGATGAAACATTGAGTCATACTCACACTTTTGAGCAAGCTGCCTTAGCAGGTCCACGGATGACAAAGCTTTTGAAAAACTTCCTGAAAAATTACTAGGCTGCCAGATGATTCCCCAGGAGTTGATTCGTAAGAAGCGTGATGGTCTGGAACTGACACTGCCGGAAATTGAATTCTTGGTTGGAGGATTGACCTCTGGGCAACTGAGTGAAGGCCAGGTCGCCGCCTTTGCAATGGCAGTCTATTTTCAGGGTATGACCGCAAAAGAATGTGCAGGATTAACGCGGGCAATGATGAACTCTGGAGATACCCTCAACTGGAAGAAACTGGATCTAAATGGACCCGTTTTGGACAAGCACTCCACAGGGGGTATTGGGGATAAGGTCAGTTTAATGCTCGGTCCTCTGGTTGCAGCATGTGGGGGGTATGTGCCAATGATCTCTGGTCGTGGACTCGGCCATACGGGGGGAACCCTGGATAAATTGGATGCGATTCAAGGATATCAGACGGCACCGGATTTGGTGAAATTAAGACAAGTTGTCAAAGAGGTAGGCGTCGCTATCATTGGGCAAACTTCAGAATTGGCTCCTGCCGATCGTCGTCTTTATGCGATTCGAGATGTGACTGCTACCGTAGAGAGCATTCCGTTGATTACGGCTTCAATACTCTCCAAGAAACTGGCTGCGGGATTGGATGCTTTGGTGATGGATGTTAAAACAGGATCTGGGGCATTTATGCCAACCCATGATCAGTCAGTGGCTTTGGCTAGCAGCATAGTGGCTGTTGCAGATGAGAATGGAGTGAAGACCTCCGCACTGCTGACAGATATGAACCAAGTGCTTGGTTTGAATGTAGGGAACGGCTTGGAAGTTTTGGAAACCATCAAATATCTAAAAAACGAAAAGGTTGATCCTCGACTTGATCAAGTCACCGTCTCCCTCGGTGGAGAATTACTTTTTCTTGGAGGTTTAGTTAGCTCTGCTGAGGAAGGTATGACCAGAATCCGGAATGCTCGAGAAGACGGGTCAGGGGCAGAGTATTTTGCCAGAATGGTAGCAACTCTAGGAGGGCCAGCTAATCTTGTGGAGCATTGGGACCATCATTTAGAAAGAGCCGCTGTGATTGTTCCAGTGATGCCCGCCCAAAATGGTTATCTTGTGAAAATGGATGCCCGGGAAATTGGACTGGCCCTAGTCCACTTGGGAGGGGGAAGAACCCGCGCAGACCAAAAAATTGACTATGCGGTTGGATTCGAAAATTTTGTGGATCTTAATGATTATGTGAGCCAGCAACAACCCATTGCCTTTGTTCACGCACGTACAAATTCTGAAGCAGAGCAGGCGATTCTGAATATCCTGAAAGCATGTGTTATTGCTGAGGAGCCAGAAAAAAATATCCAATCAAATTGCGTTTACGACCGGATTGCTCTTGACCAAGATGTTGAAGAAGACTAGTTTTCTTTCCTTTTGGCAAAGTTTGTTAGCGTTCTTCTGATTCATCTAACATTACTTCTGTCAGTGAAATTCAACTCTCCATCCCTGAGGAGTCCTCATGCCCAAGCCACGAATCTCTTGGTTATCAGTCCTATGGTTGAGCAGTGTAATGCTGCTGTTAGCCATCACAACCCTTTCAGCAGCCCCCATCAAAGTTGGATTGGTGACCGATGTGGGACGAGTCAATGATCGCAGCTTTAACCAATCTGCCTGGGAAGGTGTGGAGTTGGCCAAGTCCAATCTCGGTTTAGGAGACCGCGACATCAAGTATATTGAAACTCAAGACGCCAAGGATTATGCCGACAACCTGGCTCAATTCATTGAAGCCGAGTACCAAGTCATCGTCACAGTTGGTTTTGCTCTAGGTGATGCAACCGTCAAGGCCGCTAAGGAAAATCCAGATACGTTATTCATTGGTGTTGATCAATACCAAGGTGAAGCGCTTCCTAATTTGGCAGGCTTGATCTTCCATGAGGATCAATCTGGATTCTTGGCTGGCGTGTTGGCAGCTGGAATGACGAAAAGTGGAACGATCGCAGCTGTCCTTGGAACGGATCTGATTCCTCCTGTTGTCGCTTTCAATGAGGGTTACATCGCTGGTGCCAAATCTGTAAATCCAAAAATTAACGTCATTTCTACTTATCATCCAGGTGAAATCAGCCAGGCTTTTGTTGACCCAGAGTGGGGTGCGGCAACAGCTAAGCAGGCGATGGATCAGGGTGCTGACGTGATCTTCGGTGCAGGCGGCCTTACTGGAAATGGTGCTCTGCAAGAAGTTGCTTCACAAAAAGGTGTCTACTGCATTGGTGTGGATGCTGATCAGTGGTTCACCGTTCCAGCGGCGCATCCCTGCTTAATTTCTAGTGCGATGAAGCTGATTACACCGGCCGTTGCTGACCTGATCGGACAAGCACAAGCAGGTACCTTCAAGGGTGGAAATGTCTTTGGAGCAGCTGGATTGGCTCCATTTCATGATTTCGATAGTGCAGTTCCACAGCCTCTGAAGGACATGTTGACAGCAGCAAAAGCTGGACTGGACAGCGGGATCATCAAAACAGGCTACGGCAACTAATTACGTAGGTTCCCTAGTCTTCTCGGAGGTGCTTGAAAGCAGGCACCTCCACTCTCCCTCCTCTTATTCTGCCTCAACCGTTTCATGGCACAGGCAAATTCCAAAGAACCCAAAAATATTCAAAAGCGATTCTTCCTTGGTGTCCTGCTGATCCCATTCCTGGCTCTGCTGACCGCACTTGTTGCTGGGGCAGTGGTGATGCTGGCTTTTGGAGATGATCCTATTCTGGCATATCAAGGGCTTTTCCAGGGAGCTTTTGGAAGTGGGCGTGCTTGGAGTGTCACTATTCGAAAGATGATTCCCTTTATCCTCACGGGTCTCTCTGTAGCTGTTGCGTTCAAAGCTGGGCTCTTCAACATTGGGGCATCCGGGCAGTTTGTGATGGGCTCCGTTTGCTCGGTGGCCATTGGGATTCATTTTGAAGGACTTCCGATGATCATTCATCTCCCATTGGCAATTTTAAGTGGGATGCTGGGAGGAATGATCTGGGGGGCAATCCCAGGACTTTTGAAAGTGACGACAGGCGCTCATGAAGTCATCGTCACAATCATGATGAATTACTTGGCATCACTTTTTGCTGGGTGGACGGTCTATGCTGGGGGAACGCAAGGCCAAACCCCTGGCCCCCTTTGGGATCGGACTGCGAGGGCAATTTCAGAAACACCAGATGTCTTTGAATCTGCACAAATTCCATGGCTTTTTGGTCCACCCTATCGTGTCCACTATGGGGTGTTTCTCGCCCTGATCGCTGTGTTCATTGTCTGGTGGTTGATTTATAAGACCACGATTGGCTTTGAAATTCGAACAGTTGGTCAAAATCCAAAGGCAGCCCGATATGCGGGAATTCGTGTGGAAAAAACTGTCGTGCTGACAATGGGACTTGCTGGAGCACTTGCAGGATTGGCAGGCACAATAGAGACACTTGGTCTGAACCACAAATTTGCCCCAGAGTTCGGTGGTCAGGTTGGTTTTGATGGAATTACGGTCGCACTGCTCGGTCAAACACACCCATTCGGAGTGGTCATCGCATCTTTTCTATTTGGTGCTTTGGATGCTGGAGCAGCGAAGATGCAGTTTGAGTCAGGTGTCGCCGCAGATATTATTCAGGTCATACAGGCACTGGTGTTGGCATTTGTTGCAGCACCATTGATCATCAAAGCCCTGTTTCGCCTGCGTTCCGGTGGGGATGATGGGCATGCTACAAAATTGAACACAAGCTGGGGAGGTTCTTGAAATGACTTTCTGGTCAAGGACCGCACGCATCTCAGTTTGCTTGGCCCTGCTAATGATGATCATGGCAATTTTAGTAGAGATCACCCCACTGGGTGAGAATCCATGGATGAGAGTGTTTTTTGGGGTCAGTGCTCTGAATTTTACTCTCCGAGCAGCGATTCCGCTTGTTTTGGGAGCATTGAGTGGAATCCTTTGTGAGCGCTCTGGAATCATCAATATCGGCATTGAGGGAATGATGCTTGCCGGAGCATTTGCAGGATTTGTCGCAAAGTCATCTACGAATGATTGGCCACTTTACGCAAGTCTCCTCTTCAGTGTGCTTGTGGCATTGGGGGTGGGTGGACTGATGGGATTGCTGCATGGACTTTTCTCGATCCGTTTCCGCATGGATCAAATCATCTCAGGCACCGTGATCATTATTTTAGCAGCAGGCCTTTCCTCCTATCTCTATGATCGCGATGCAATTTCAGCCGGAAAATTTACACCAATTCCAATCCCACTCCTCTCCGAAATCCCAGTAATTGGCCCTGTGCTATTTAACAATGCGCCCATCACTTACGTAGCGTTGGTGCTGGTCTTCGTTGTACACGTGGCAATTTTTCATACCCGCTGGGGATTGCGCACAAGGGCAGTTGGGGAGCATCCACGAGCCGCAGACACGGAAGGCATCAATGTTAATCGGCAAAGATATGTCAACACAATGTTGGGTGGAATGCTGGCCGGACTAGCCGGAGGATTTCTTGTTTTGGAGGCAGTCGGGCAATTTCAGGAAGGAATGACCGCAGGCCGAGGATTTATCTCACTGGCAGCAATGATTTTTGGCAATTGGACACCTTTCGGAGCTTTGGGCGCCGCAACATTATTTGGCTACACTCAAGCCCTGCAGAATGAATTTTTACTGGCTGGAGTGACGACCATTCCGCGGCAGTTTGTCTCGATGCTCCCCTACATAGTGACGATCGTCGCAGTGTCTGGGCTTGTGGGGCGTGTGCGTCCACCAGCGGCTGTAGGAAACCCGTACGATACGGAGGGGAGCAAGTGAGTGAATCAGCAGTTCTGGAAGCTCGCCAAATCAGTAAATACTTTCCAGGAGTTGTGGCCAACGAGGATGTCAATTTAAGTCTAAATTCAGGAGAAATTCTGGCTCTGTTGGGGGAAAACGGGGCAGGCAAGTCTACTCTGATGAACATCATCTATGGACTTTATCAGCCTTCATCAGGCGAAATTCTGGTGAAGGGCCGGTCTGTCAGAATGCATTCACCTAGGGATGCGATCGATCTGGGGATCGGGATGGTTCACCAACACTTTCAATTGGTCCCAGTAATGACGGTAGTCGAAAATGTCATGCTGGGCAGTGAGAGTGTTCGTCAAGGCCTTTTGGATCGAGAAAAGGTTTCCAAGCGCATTCAGCAGCTTTCTCAGGATTATCAATTAGAAGTTGACCCGAATGCTCTCGTTGAGGATTTGCCGGTTGGAATACGGCAACGGGTAGAGATCATCAAGGCACTTTACCGTGAAGCAGATATTCTGATCCTTGATGAACCCACAGCTGTTTTGACTCCTCAAGAAATTGAAGGGCTCTTTTCCGTGATGGATTTGCTTCGAAAGCAGGGCAAATCTATTATCTTCATTACACACAAGTTGAAGGAAGTGCTGAGGATTGCGGACCGTATCTCTGTTCTGCGTCGAGGAAAAGTTGTAGGTGAAGCAACTCCCAGTGAAGCGACTGAGCCTGGATTGGCTGCAATGATGGTTGGTCGAGAGGTCATGCTCCAAGTTGATAAACAGGAAGCCCAGCCTGGCAAGCCAGTCCTACAAGTGAAAGGTTTGGAAGCGCGAGATGAGTTGGGTGAAATTTGTCTCAGAAATGTGGAGTTGGAGGTTCATTCAGGGGAGATTGTTGGTGTTGCAGGTGTGCAAGGGAATGGGCAAACCGAATTAGTGGAAGTACTGACGGGATTACGAGCGTTAGACCAGGGAACCTTGCAGATCGGAGGACAAGACCTGACGAATAAGAACCCCAGAGAAATCACAGATCAGGGGAGAATCTGTCACGTACCGGAGGACCGACACGCCTTTGGAATGGTCGCAGGATATTCAGTGGCAGATAACCTGGTTCTGAATTCTTACTACAAGCCACCGTTTGCAAATGGCGTAACGGTTCAGCAGGAAGCTATCGAGCAACATGCAGAAGCCCTGGTTGAAAAGTTTGATGTCAGAACTCCCTCAGTACACACATCCGGGGGAAGTCTGTCCGGGGGCAATCAGCAGAAAATGGTGATTGCTCGAGAGTTGAGTCGCCCGATTCAATTGCTCATTGCAGCACAGCCCACTCGGGGTATTGATGTTGGTTCGATTGAATTTATTCATCAGCAAATTGTTGCCAAGCGAGATGAGGGAGTGGCGGTGCTGTTGGTCAGTTCCGAGTTGGATGAAATTCTTGCCCTCTCTGACCGGATTGTTGTGATGTATCGGGGCTCTATCATTGGGGAAGTGGATGGCAAGGAGGCGACCCGCCAACAGTTGGGATTGCTGATGGCAGGGGTCAAATCAACTCTAACTGAAGTACTAGATTGATAATTTTAAGTCTGTAGAAGGTTCCCCTATCACTCCGCAA
>CAJXNF010000120.1 GCA_913056375.1 uncultured Pseudomonadota bacterium
GAGGCAGAAATGACTGATGCCCAAATCTGTGGAACACTTATGCCAGCTGGGAATATGGTTCACAAGGATTGCTGACTAGAGAAGATAGCGACCGCTTCTGAAAGTATCAAAAAAGATCGCTAGGAAGGACAAAAACGAGGGGAGGGTTGGGCAACTTTAGTGATGTGTCTGGTGCTTGTGGATTTCAATCAGTTTTTCGATTCCATGCTCATGGAACAGCGCCCCCCGAAAATCTACATTGATGATGTAGTGATCGTTTGATGTGTGATGGGAGCGTACTACCAAAGCATGAATAGGTGAGCAGGCAACTAACTCCTCTGCATTGGCCTCCGAAGGAATGTAAAACGTCATGCTGATTTTCGCATGAGGACTGCAGTGACTATTCGCAACCATCTTGCAACCTCCCATACTGATATCAAGCACCTTCACGACTCCCTCATTCTCATTATAGAGTAGTGTTGCTGGTAGCACGACGGGATAGCGTTTGTGATGCCTTCGACAGTCTCCTCGATAGTGCTTGCTATCAACAAATCTCACTTCATGGTTTTGCATCTTTTTTTCCTCTGACTATAGCTGTTTAATGGAGGCTGGTCGTACTGGTTAACTTTTCGCTATTTTGGGTCTTTACTTCAATTTCTGTTGAAGAGGTTGCCTCACAATCTCAGGATTGTTGGAGTTAAATTGTTATTTTTAACAATCTTGACAAGATAGCAGATATTCTTGCCATTGAATCAATAACTGAGTCAAGTAAATTCGCTCTCTTTGAATTGCTACCAAATTATTTTTGATCTGAATTTCAACGCAGTTCTTACTTCCGTAGAACAGAATTCACTACCGCAAATACGGGGGCAAACAAAACGATTAGCGATCTAGTTTAAGAGGTGGGATCATCGTGACCACCAGCTCGGAGTCGCGATAAATCTGAGGCAGGAACCAAGGTCTGATGAGCGAAGGCCTCCAACTGTTCAAGAATTTGCTTTGACACACCCACGCAGTATTGGGGATTTTTTGTCTCGATAGAAACCATGTTCGAGTTAGAACGTGTAATCCTCACATCGACTGTCTTCCCAAATTCCATTGAAACCTGATTAATCTCTAAACTAGGCTGAGCGTCCTGATTCAAGAACAGGGACTGTTCCTCCCACTGAATTTGCAGTGGATGCTGAATCTGTCGAGCAGTTCTTGCTGCAAATGGTAGAAGACAGGGCAGACCCATCACAGACTCAATCACCAGTGAAGAAGCCCCCAATCCTTCGGGCAATTGTGCAAAATCCATCAGTGCTAGTCCACAGCGCAACGGACAAAGTGGGTGATTGTTACCTTTCCAACATCGAGTAGCTGGTCTTGGAGCTTGCAGGTCATTCGACTGCATCAAGCTCAACATAAAATCTCCACCGGGCAAACCGAACTTGCTCAACCAAGCAGCCGCCCAGCCAATTTCCTCCGCATCACTCCAGCAATAACCAGCACCCCGAGCAGCCTTGACTACCAGTTGCTGGAGTTCAGACTGAGCAAACCAAAGTTCAATAGAAGGACAACAATCCTCCAAGACTTGTTGATTCTCAGGAGACATCTGCATGGTTCAATTCATCTGGGTAAGGTTCTCCTTGAAACAGGCTGATTCGAACCCAGCGATCAGAACGAGGATCAAAGCGAGTTGCTCCAAAAAAAGCGAGTTTGCTGCGTAAGAGGTCGATGGGTAGCATCTCAGCAGAAATGAGATTGTCCTGAATTTCAGCAAAAGGATAATGAGCAGAGAGTTGAACCCGACGGACAATGGAACGAAACTCGGGACGCAACAACAGTAGGTGGGCCACTGGAATCCTTTCAGACCACTCTTTGAGCAAATCGCAGAGTTCAGCTACCTGGCGACCAATATCCAGAGGCTGTTCACGTTCAGCACCAGCTTCACAGTGTCGTTCCCCAAGGCGAGGTTCCAGTTTTTCTTCTGACACATACCAAAAGCGGGCGCATTGTTCTGGTTGCTGATAATCCGTTCCTAACGCCCAGGCAAAGTGACTATGCAAATGTTTTCTCAACTCACCAATTGATTGACGGCCATCGACCTTGAAAGTTACTTCTTCATCTATGGCCATCTGATCTCCTAAATCATCAACCAACTCCCCATGTGGCTCCAATAACAGGGCCAGCAGTGCTTCCTGTGCTTCTATCGGCAGTTTGCGTTCACCCCATTGCCAGAGTACGTCCCATGGGTAGATTTGCGCTGTATCCCACTCTTCATGAACAAATGCCTGCAGTTGCCTCAAGCCTTCTCGCAGTTCTGTCAACTTGGCTACCTGCAGTGGGTGTTCACTCTGCCACTGCACTGCATTTTCCTGTGCTTCCCTGAGCGCTTCACAAAATTGATCAAGCGTTGCCGGAGCTAACTTGGGTTGGGAACGTACCCGGGCAAGCGCCTCTTCACGAGCTGCAAACCAATGATGAATCAGCACCGGATGACGCACTAGGAAGGGAGCCATGCCCAAACCAGTCGAGTTACCCACTCCCAACAACCTGCGTAATGTAGGATCAAGCTTCACTGCCTGCACTCCTCCTTGCTCTGCTGCCAGATGCTCGACAAGATCCACCGTGAACGCTCGGGTCAGCCAGACAGAGAGCATTTCTGCTTGAAAAGGTGCTTGCATCTCTGGTCGATTTACCAAAGTACTCCGATCAGCTGCACCAAACTTACCGGTCCCATAGACGGCCGTAGTACGCATCAGGTAACCCGTCTGCTCCAGACGACTTCGCTCGGGCTGACGCCCCTGAGCCAATTCTTTCACCACATACTCAAAGAGTCGTACAGAACGATTAGCCCGACTCAGCGATAGCTCCTTCGCTGAAATACGTCCTGCTTCTTGAAGAGGAACATTGCGTTCTAACCGTTCGATATCAGCAGTGCTGGGAGTACCATCAAATAGAGTGAACGTGGCATCCCAAGCAGTTGCAATCACCCTATCTGAGCGCATCTCCTCTGGAAGATCATGCGCGAAGGCCACCAAGCTATAACAGCGCTCAGGACCTTGCGCTCGGTAAACGGCGTGGCCGACCCCTTGCCGGTTGATCTGCCAGACTGGACGGTCAAAGCTCCAATTTTCTTTCTTTAGGCGACGCAGCAATTGACGCAGAAAGGAGAGCCGTGTTGGGTGACTACAGCCCATGCGTGTAAGGCGCATCACCTGGCTGGGAGAGCGATAAAACCTGGCTGGAACTGTTTGCTCGATTGGCTTCACGTGACGTCCTCCGTTCTTGTAGAGAAGCTCTCCGCAAAAAATCTTGCCCAGTTATTCCCTAAAATGCCGAAGACTTCCTCCTCAGCAAAACCTACCTCCCGCAAGCCCTCTGCCAAGCTGCCAAAAGCGCGATTATCTGGATACCATTCTGGCATCGGTGGGAACCCGGGGATCTTGGCACTTCCTTCACCATAATCCAAGGATTTGGTCCAGCGTCCGTTGCGCATCCATTCCACAATCTCGTCCGGTTGATCCTGACAGAGATCCGAACCTATCCCTATCTGGGTCACTCCCATCAACTCAGCGGTCTGGGCCACCATCTCGCAGAAGGATCTTCTAGTACAGTTAGTCCCCTCTTTCAAATGATGCGGATAAAGTGAGAATCCAAGCATCCCACCAGATTCACCGAGAGAACGTAATACCTGATCGGACTTGTTACGCAGTGCCGGATGCCAAAAGGTTGGGTTAGCGTGCGTAATGGCGATTGGTCGACTAGAAAGTTCAATCGCTTCCAGAGTTGAGCGCTCTGCAGAGTGACTCATGTCGATCACCAAACCCACCCTGTTCATTTCCTTGATTACTTCACGTCCCATCCGCGTCAAACCAGGATCTTCCTGCTCATAGCAACCGGTCGCCAGCAGTGACTGGTTATTATAACTGAGCTGCATGAAGCGCAGACCCAAGCGATGAAGAATCTCCACTAGACCGATGTCGTCTTCCATGCAACTGGGATTCTGTGATCCAAAGAAGATCGCTGTTCGATTAGTCTGTTGGGCCTTCTCCAAGTCACTGGTGTCCAATCCCTGGAAAATCAAATCTGGGTAGCGCTCAAACCATCGATTCCACGCTTCCATCACCAGCACGGTTTCCCGAAAATTTTCGTGGTAGGTGATTGTCACGTGGATCCCATCTAGCTGGCCTTCGCGGAGTTGACGAAAGATCTTCTCGGACCAGTTGGCGTACTGCAGGGCATCAATGCGAAAGTTCATGCGTACCTTTTTTTGTCATCTACTAACAGGGGGTCTTGTCAACAAAATGCAGGTGTAACAGGAATTTTCACCAAATACCACCCCTTGTCCCACTCTGTACAAAGTCGTTTCAACAGTTTATTGATTGGAATCCATTGACGGTTATGCACTCCTCAGTCATCATCATGAAAAATAAACACAACTCATTTGAAAGACTCGTAAGATTCAAAGAGAAGGAGGTGCGCCAATGGTTGTCACCAAAAGTTGGCAATACAGAATTCGCCCAATGATCCTAAGTTGCTTGGGCATCATCAGTGTCAGTCTGGGAGCTTGCCAGAGCAGCTTTCTTCAACAACCCCTAGCTCTGGATCAAGACGATCTCGTGAAGCTGATGGAGAACAAAGACTGCCCAGGCTGTAACCTGGTTGGAGCCGATCTTAGTGGAATGAGTCTCGAAGGCAGTGACCTCAGTTTTTCCAATCTCCAAGGGGCTAGATTGCGTGGAACCGACCTACGCCGAGCACGACTGCGTGGAGCCAAGTTGACCGAGGCAGATTTCAGTGGGGCAGACCTATTGGACGCCAACCTGGAAGAAACAGATTTGGAAGGCGCTCAGCTGACCGGAGCTAATCTGCGTGGTGTAGAACTGTGGAACTCGAACCTTAGAAGCGCCAAGCTTCGAGGTACTTCTCTTGAGGAAGCAAGCTTGCGGGATACTCGCATGGAAGGAGCCGATCTCAGCGGTGCCGTCTTGTTTGAAGCTAATTTGGAGGAAGCAAATTTGACCGGAGTGAACCTCAACGCAGCGGACCTGCGAGGAGTCAAAATGCGGCGTACCAACCTGACCAACGTCAAGATGGAAGGAACCGATCTGAACTACGCAAAGCTCTGCGGCACAACTCTACCAAATGGTGAGATAACGGTTCGGGATTGCTGAAAAGAAAATCGGATGGAATTGGGGAAAATCTTTTTGAAGACTCTCCCCGAGGGTAACACCAAAATCTCTCTTGTCTAGAGAAATCAGCGAGTTGGGCAACTATGGAAGGTCCATGCAATTAGCGTAGTACGTTGTCGTCGCGGGCCAATCACTGAAGACTCCAATCACTCCGACCTGCTGCGCGAGCACGTCTAACACCTTCATCACATCCCCATCATTGTTGATCGCTTCCTTCACCGTTTGATAGTACCAACCACCACCTCCATTCAACGGTCCGGAACGCTCCAGCGTCCAGGTGATCAACTCAATTCCTGCCTGCCGGGCCTGACGTGCATACGCTGAGGGCACAATTTCTCCACCGTCAAGATCAAGCAAAGCATAAATTGGTGGGGCCAGAATACGTACTCCCTGCTCTGCTAACTCCTGCATATCCTCAAGCGACGAACGAAAGCTGGGACGATAAGTCCGACCATCTAGATAGACCGCCTGCTTGCCAAACTCTGGTTCCTTCTCAATCCAGTAAAGAACATCATCCAGGCTAAAGGACTGAGGGAACACATCATTAGGTGTGACCCCAGCAGCTTTGTATTCCTCAATCAGCTTTTGGGCATAATCCTGCTGGCTGAACTCACCTTCGTAGGGCATCTCCTCCTTGGCTGACTTCAACTCTGGGGTGAACTTCACACCAAGTTCCTTGAATAACTCAATGCTCTCGGCATGGGTCATCAAGGTACCACGAGTTGCGTAGAGGTCTGTACGCCAGTTGGCGGTTCCTCCCATGTATTCTTCAGGAGTAGTCGCAAACGGATTGGCTGCATCCATCTTTCCTTGTAGGCGCTTAAATTCAGCCAAGGTTAAATCAGAGGTACGGCACTCTACCTTGGCTTTCTTGCCGCTGGTTGGATCTCCCGGTTCGAAAGGCACTGAACACTTGGCCGCCAGATCAGGATGGGCCAAGATGTCGGTGGTCGTATGCAAATCTGCTTGTGAATGCCGACAAACCAAATGGTGATCCTTGGTGAAGGTCACATCACATTCTATAATGCCGGCACCCATCCGTGCTGCTGCCAAATAAGATTCACGTGTGTGCTCGGGAAACTGCAGAGCAGCTCCACGATGCCCGATGGAAAAATCTCGCTTGCTTACCGGTTTCTCTGAGCATTGACTCAATTTCTCTTTCAATGGGCTCTCGTCCATATCCTCCACCAAGAAGAAGGGACGAGGCCCAAGGTGAATCGACTCCACTGCCAGCAACTCGACTGCGCCGAAGCAGATCCAACACCACACAATCTAGTCACTGGTGAGAAGATTCGTATCTTTAGTGAAGATGGAGATCTATCAGAAAACTTGGAAGAAGATACGATTTATTATGCAGTTGTTATTGATAATGTTAGATTTGAGGTTGCGTCCACTGAATCAGATGCACTGAAAGGAGAAACTATTACAGTTTATGGTGGAACAGGACTAAGAGTTGAAAGTCGTGTATCTGATAAAGCTGCCAATGAAATTGGTTGTCCCATTCTATATGATCCCAACCACAATAACTGGTTTATTCATGTAGAAGAAGATAATGAATTACATGTACATAATATGTATAATACATATGTATCATATATGTATATTTTCAATCAGCAGTTCCTTATCTCCTGTTTGACTCCTCAATTGTCCACCAAATGGATTTTTCTCCAATTTGACGAAAGAAAATCCCTCGACGTCATTCCCTCCCTGCCCCCTTCACAGACTATGAAGGTTGAGGCATCACAGCGATTTGGACTGTGTTTACAGACACAATTTCAAGTAACCAAAGAGTTGTCAAGTGAGTTATATTCAATGCAGGTTAGTTTGAGGATTACTCATGGCAGTGGATGCATCCAACCGAGACCTGCCGCCCGTCGATGTGGCTGTTATCGGCTCGGGCATCGCTGGGAGCGCCCTGGCTGTGGCGCTTAAGGACAGTGGTTTGAGCGTGCTGCTCTTAGACCGTCGTTCCGGGCCATTGGATACCGCCAGAGGCGATCACATACAGCCGGCAATGCAGCCTGTATTGTCGCGTTGGGGTGTGCTCGATCGGCTTGTGGAAGCGGGAGCAGAACGGCGAGCGGGAACGCAATGGTTTGATTCCGAAGGCGCTCACATTGTCACCGTGCCAGTGCCCGAACACGACGATTGTGGGGGCGCATTCTTGTTCCTTAACCACGAGAGGATTGGCGATATTTTGCTCAAAAGCGCCGAGGAGGCGGGGGCTGTGAGCATTAGTGGTTTGTCCGACTGGTCGCTGACGCGATCGACCGGGTTTTGGGGTATCGAATGGCAAGCTGGTGATCAGTCGGATGTGGCCACTTGTACGGTGCTGGTCGGTGCGGATGGGACCGCATCGACTGTTCGTAGCCACTTGAAAATAGGCTTAGACCGACATCGGTATCAGTATCCGATCGCAGTCCTGTATGGTCGCCAGCACGGCGTGAGCGATGAGCGAACACTGGATGTGTATCTGGCGAAGGAGCGCATGGTCTCGCTAATCCCCCGAACGGGCGGCAGAACCAAGGACGGTTTTCCAGTGTCGCCCGAGGATATTGGGTTTTGGAACACGGGGTCGGAGGAAGCTCTGCAGCGTCGTCTCGCCGAGTGG
>CAJXNF010000121.1 GCA_913056375.1 uncultured Pseudomonadota bacterium
CCCCATCACCTTTGCCAGCGCCAAACTCTAAGTTAAATAACTCTTCTCCGTCCTTGGCATCGTAGGCTGTAGCTGTTTCAGAAGAGCCTGCACCACCGGAACTGAAATATGGTTCAGAGATTCTCAACTTTCCGTTCACTCCACTTTCGATAAATTCATAGTGGAGATAAAGGGGCTGCTGCCCACCGACCTGACCAGAGCCTTCGACGCGGAAGATCACAGTGTCTTCTTCTTCGCCCGTGTATTCTCCGAAGACATACATCCCACTACCTTCAGCTCGTGTCTGCCAATCTGTTGGTGGATCAACTTTTGCGGCACGTTCTCCTTCGTTCAGCCACCACATTGCTGGAGATTTCTCTGTGTGAGCCTTAACTTGGAAAGAGTCACCACTGACCACCTCACCTTGACTCAACCGTAAGCTTAAACCGTCAGCGAGCTCCAGTGCATCACCAGCTCGGTAGTTGAACTTGTTGATGCGAAATTCTCCGGTTCTACCAAGCTCATCTTCCCATGCCAGTACTACGTCGTTTTCACCTGGTATGACTCCAGCCTGAATCACCTGTACTGTGAAAGTATTGTCTTCAGTTCCAGTATAATCACCTGTGACTTCTGTAATCGGCGTCGAACTCATCAGATCTTCACCAAGAGCTGCGTCTTCCAGTGTGCGCCGACGCATCACACCTTCCCATTCAGCCGTCTCATCATACTTGTTGCTGAAATCCAGAATCGGAGCATTTTCTTCGCTACTTTCGAGCTTCACTTCGATCTGAATTGCTCCCGCAGCTCCTTTTCGCTCACTGGTTAGCAACAACCGGAAGGGCTTATCTCCGTAGGTTTCTGCTACAAAAGCTTCCACTTCGGCTCCCGAATCGTTGATCGCGTCACGAATACCTTCCAAAGTGTTGTTTTCTTCAGTGACGTTGATGAATATTGGCGTATCACCGTCTTCTTCACCAACTTGAATCTTGATCACACCCGTTCCAAAGACTGCATCCTTACTTTCAAATCCTGGTGAATTTAGTTGGTGTGCAGTAGCAATCG
The DNA here is from genome assembly GCA_913056375.1 of uncultured Pseudomonadota bacterium. GTDB lineage: Bacteria > SAR324 > SAR324 > SAR324 > NAC60-12 > JCVI-SCAAA005. The sequence continues at coordinate 1,042 of CAJXNF010000121.1, forward strand.
AATCAATAGCAATCGTTGTCTTGCCAGGATCTGCAGAAGCACCTCCCGTCACGGTCACTATGTCTGGCTTGCTGGAAGTGATCTTCTTAGCCTCCCAAATGTCTTTTCGGTCCAGGGAATCAACTGTGTCTTTGAGCTTGTTGATTTCCGTTTGCAGCGCAGCCCAGGCATCTACTTGCTGGAGCTTTTCTTCCTTGCGTTGCTCTACCGGCTGGAGCCGGCGTTTTTCAATCTTGATGAAGCGGTCAATGATTTCAGAGGTGTTGAGCTTTGAGCCCAATCCCATGACCGCATTCGGGTTCATCTCTGCCAAGAGACCTCCCTAATCTGTATGGGTGAGGGTGTCAGTAACCACTGGTTCTGACTGGAGTCGCATCGTGCGACTGATTGTGGGCTCATTCGATACTCGCTGTCAACTACTCTTGCATGGGTGAATTCTCACCGGCTTAGTTCAAAATGTTGTTTCTGCATCATGTTCGCTCTAACAAGGTCAGTACCGACTGTGGTACCTGGTTAGCTTGCGCCAGCATTGCAGTACCAGAAGACATCAGGATCTGGTTACGTACCAAACTACTCATCTCTTCGGCCATGTCGGCATCAGCCAACGTAGACTCTGCAGAAACAAGGTTTTCTCGAGTCACTCTCAGACTACTCAGGTTCGATTCCAAGGCATTTTTCTGGAAAGAACCTAGGTCTCCTCGCAAACTGGAAATTTCACCAACTGCCACGTCGATTAGCTTCAAGGCATCTTGCGCTGACTCTACATCCAACACCTCGATATCATTCAAGCTGCGGAATTGGCTATCATTGTCGATATTCCGAGCCAGCTTGGTTGGGCTAATACTTTGGATAGAGATCTTTCGTTGTTGCCCCTCACTGGGTCCGACCTGAAAGGCCAAGGAACGCTGAGAGACATGCACGTAGCCATCGATGTCTTCTCCAACCATTGCACCACGCTCCATCTGGCGTAGCAGGGTTCCAGCAATTTTGTTTTCGCGGCGGTTGAAGACCTCATAAATAATGTCATCAGGTTCCCCACCATAACGAACTGTGACGCCTTCTGCGACTGTACCAGGAGCTGCACTTAACAGTTGGCCCCTACCAACGGCAGGGTCACCACCACCAAACTCAGGATTGCCTCCGATTGTTCCCTCCACGTCTCGTCCAGGGATAGCAGTCACCGCCTTATTGGCTGGTGTATCCATATCGAAGAAATCGTCAATCTCTGTGGTCACCGTGAAGGTTGGTTCGCTACCGTACTCTCGGTGACGAATGACAATCACTTCTTCATTGGCCAACTTGTTGAACTCACTGAGAATTTCCTCGCTGGGATACTGCTCAAGCTTGTTCAACACATCTTCCAAGTTATTGAAGTCAGAGAGGGTCTCACCCAGTGTATCCAGTGGTTTGTAAACCATGACTTCGAGATTCAGACCGGCTTGATCAATCTGGCGTTGCATTTCATTGGCAACTAGTTGCTGCAGAGCCAGTTCTGTTTTTTCCTTGAACCCAGGTTCTCGACTTGTGTTGGCTGCTTGCAGCAGGCGCTCTACATCTCGGTAGAGATCCAAGTTGTCTCGAACATTGACTTCTACAGTCCGACCACCTTCACTGATGACGAAGGACTTGTAGATGTCTTCCATGGCCAAGGTATTTTCTGCTACCGCCATTGACCGGGTCGCAGGCTGAGTGATATTGATCTTGTAGCCTTCAGCTGGAGAAGCTTTTGTAAATTCCTTGGCTTCCACGAAGTCCATTCCATCGCCCACTGCAACGCCGCTGACGGAGTTGCTGCCATCTAACAAGGTACGGGTTCCAAACTGAGTATTTTTGGAGATGTTGCTCAAGGTCACCAAGAGATTTTCAATTTCACCCTGATTGGCCTGCAACATCTTCTCATCGTTGGTTGCTTCGTTGGCGGAGTGTACTGCAAGTTGGCGGAGGTTAATGAGGATGGAGCTAACTTCACTCAGAGCACCTTCAGTGGTCTGAATCATAGAGATGGAAGTTTCGGAATTTCGAATCGATTGTTCCAGGCCAGTAATTTGCGCCTTCATCTGCTCTGAAATCACCAGTTCTGCTGGGCCGTCAGCTGCTCTGTTCAATCGACGCCCTGAGGAGAGACGCTCTAGATTGCGGCTGAGTTCTTTCTCGGTGTGATTCAGATGGCGCAAGGCGTTTAGTGCTGCGACGTTTGAATTGACCCGAAGTGCCATTGAGATTCCTGACTCAAAAAGGGAACGACGAAAACGAAATCCATTTGCGGTTATTATCGACGCTAGAGAAAATTTCTTTAGCGTTTTTTGGCCCGGCGCTTCCGATGCACTGAATGCCTGATGATCATATCGACCAGTGCTTGGATTTCTTTAGTCTTTTTTTCTTCTCTCAGATCCTTTTGTTTTCCAGACGATGCCACCTGCCGAATTATCTCAGTTACAGAACGCCTTGCTCACCTGGTTTGTAGAGCATCAACGAGATCTCCCCTGGCGGGAAAACTACCCAGCTTACGGAGTCTGGATCTCTGAGATGATGCTGCAGCAGACCCGGATGGCAACCGTTCTTGACTACTACGACCGCTGGATGAAAGCTCTACCAAGTATTCCATCCATAGCCGCAGCAGACGAAGCTACGATTCTCAAACTCTGGGAAGGTCTTGGTTACTACGCACGGGCTCGCAATATTCATCGGGCAGCCAAACAAATCTGTGAACAGCACGCAGGTGAATTTCCCAATGACTATGAGGCTATTCGGCAACTTCCTGGAATTGGGCCCTACACCGCTGGAGCGATTGCCAGCATTGCTTTTGAGCAAGATCGTCCTGTTGTTGATGGCAACGTGATCCGTGTACTTTGTCGGTTGCTCAACCTAGATGCCGATCCAAAAGCTGGCTCCACCCAAAAAAAACTTTGGCAAGTGGCCACTGATTGGCTTCCAAGCGGACATGCCCGCAACTTCAACCAAGGATTAATGGAGTTGGGAGCAACAGTCTGTCACGTCCAGCAACCGAGTTGTTTGCTCTGTCCGATACAGCCTCACTGCCAAGCATATGTTCAACAGACCACAGAAACGATTCCACGTCGTACTCAAAGAAAAGGACCCACGCCTGTAACGAAAGCTGTGCTGGTACTCGTGTGCGAGAATCAAGTACTACTGCGACGCCCAGAACAAGGTTTGATGCAGGGTCTTTGGACATTTCCAGAAACCCTTGTAAAAGAGGAAGAACCCTTGGTCGAGCTGCAGGCTGCATGGCAGCTCTGTAATCGGCCCAACTTCCAACTACAAACAAGTTGGCCTACTTTGACTCATGCCTACACAACTTTCCTAGCGACCCTGCATCCTTTTTATTGTACGCTGACATCTATTCAGGCCGATTTTCCATTGGAGGCAGAGGAACAGTGGCATCCTCTGCAAAGTCTACCAAAACTTGCCATGGCCAAAGCGCACGGACAACTACGTCAAAGCCTGTTGAATCATAATGATCAGGATTCCCCATGACATTTCTGGAGTTGCACCAGCATCTGGAAGAGAGAGGATTTCGGCTACGCTGGGAACGTGGTAGCCAACGTACTTATTACAAGGAGAAAGCAAAGTGGCTCATTCGTCTAGACTACCGATCCAAGCAAAGTGTCCCCAAGGGTATCGAACGATATCTGTTAGATCTACTGATTCGAGAAGACCATGCTTGATCTCCCCTACAGTCTGATCATCGAAGCTACTGAAGATCCGATCATCTTTGGATTTTTCTCAGAGGAACTCTCCGGATTCACAGGAGTAGGACACTCAATTGAAGACTGTCTGTATAAGGCACGCTGGGGAATGCAGGATCACGTTGCCCTATTACGTGATCAGGGACTACCCGTCCCTCCCAAAAACCCAGACCCTCAGGTGTTGATTCGCAATGAAACACCACAACTGCTGGCCTAATCGAGCCACTTTTAAAACAACCATAGATGGCACAACTGAAACGTTTCTTTCGAAAACCGACGCTGACCAGCCTCTCTAAAACCTGCGGCTGAGCGGCCAAACTCAACCCGGTCGGGTTGAAAAACCTGCTCTCTTCCTTGCCGCAGCAAGCTGATCCAAATCTGCTGGTTGGTTTTGAAACGAGTGATGACGCTGGGGTCTATCAACTCAACGATACCCAAGCGATAGTCACCACAGCTGACTTTATCACTCCACCCACCGATGATCCGCGAATCTTCGGTCAGATTGCTGCAGCAAACGCCCTCAGTGACGTGTATGCGATGGGGGGACGGCCACTCACATGCTTGAACCTGCTGGCTTTCCCAGCCAACAAACTGGGACAAGAGATCCTGCATGGCATTATTGCAGGGGCAGCAGAAAAAATTTTGGAAGCTGGAGCTGTGTTAGCAGGGGGGCATAGTATCGAGGATGAAGAACCCAAGTTTGGCTTGGCAGTTACCGGGATGGTTCATCCCCAAAAAATCTGGAGGAATAACGGAGCGCAGGTCGGCGATGCACTGCTACTAACCAAGCCTCTAGGTAGCGGCGTTTTACTGAATGCCAATCTGAAGGGCTGGGTCAGTCAGGAAGCAATCGAAGAGTGCTTTCGGCAGTTGGCAACACTCAATCGGGTGGCTGCCGAGACACTCCAAGCCTTTAATGTTCATGCAGCAACCGACATCACTGGATTTGGGCTTGCCGGCCATGCATTGGAGATCGCTCAAGGCTCTACGGTGACAATCGAAATCGAGACTGAAAAATTACCTTGGCTACCAGAAGCGTCAGCCATGTATGAACGTGGGATGACCACAGGGACTAACCAAGCGAATCGCAAACTGGTGGAGGATGATGTTGAATTTCCAGCTCAGCAAGTGATGCAGGAACTGCTAGTTGACCCACAAACCAGTGGAGGTTTATTGGTTAGTCTACCCGCTGAAGAAGCAGAAAGGGCTCTGAACCAACTACACGAAGCTGGAGTGCCAAACGCCTGCTTGATCGGACAGGTCATCCCCAGAGGTGACAAGGGAATTCGATTTTTCTAATTGAAGAAACATCTCATCTGAGACCGAAGTATTCATCAAACAACACACTTCATGTTTTTCACGAACAACACATAACCTTTCATCCAGGGAGCCCACAATGAAAATTATGCTGAAGCCCTTCGCAATGCTACGAGAATCCTTGCCACCTGAAGCAAAAAACCAGGAATTGGAAGCTGGGAGTACCGTGACTGATCTACTGGCGAAATTACAGCACAACCACCCTACGCTAAAGCCAGTACTCCAATGCACAAGAGTCGCTTACCGGGATACGTATTTGGTTGCTGATGAAGTCTTGGAGGAAGGAGGAGAGTATGCTTTGATTCCGCCGGTGAGTGGCGGTTGAGAAGTGGAGAGAGGTGCCGACATTGTTGACGGCACCTAGAAGATGATCAGCGCTTGGAGAACTGATAGCTTTTGCGAGCTCCAGGTCGTCCATATTTTTTACGTTCTACCGCCCTAGCATCTCGTGTCAGGAAACCTTCTTTCTTCAGTTGAGGGCGTAGTTCTTCACTTGCTTCCAACAGAGCTCTTGAAATGCCATGCTTGATGGCACCCGCCTGTCCTGACAAACCACCACCACTGACGTTAATGAAAATATCAAACTGATCACTATTTTCAGTCAGTTCCAGAGGCTGTCGAACCACCATTTGTAGAGTGCTTCGGCCGAAGTACTGAGCGAGGGGAACTTTGTTGACCAGAATGTTGCCTGTACCCGGTCGCAGATAGACACGAGCAATGGAGGATTTTCGACGGCCAGTGCCGTAGTACTGCACGATTGCGTTCATAAACGACTCAAATTTCTAACGGTTTGGGTTGCTGAGCCAGATGGGGATGGGCCGATCCTGCATAGACCTTGAGGCGGCGCAACATTCCACGGTTGAGGGCATTTTTGGCCATCATTCCTTTGACGGCTCGCTCAATCAAGGTTTCTGGCTTGCGGGCTTGTAATTCTTCGAAACGCGCAGACTTGATTCCACCTGGATAGCCCGTGTGATGATAGTACATCTTCTTCATGCTTTTCTGACCGGTCACCTCAATTTTTTCTGCGTTGACCACGATCACGAAATCCCCAACATCACTATGTGGGGCGAACACGGCTTTGTGCTTGCCACGCAGTGCGCGGGCAATCTGTGTAGCCACTCGTCCCAGGGTTTTTCCCTCGGCATCGACGATCCACCAGTTGCGCGGATGCTTGTCACCGGCCACGTCTTCTTTGCGTACGAACGGAGTCCTCATAACTTTCATCTCAAACGGAAGCAGCGGCTTCCCGCAGTTCTCTCAGGAGAGCCAGAATATTTGGTAAACTTGGAATAATATGGAAGCTTGGCTGCGAATGCAAGGATTTTTGTATCAGGCAGCCGTACTTTGCAGCATTTCTGCTCCAATTACTACGTTGCGCCCAGCTTCCTTACCCTGGTAAAGGCATTCATCTGCCCGCTTGAGCAACATATCTACGTTCTCAGCATCGAAGGGATAGGTGGCAACCCCAAAAGTTGCGGTCAGGTTGCCCAACGGTTGCTGTTCCTGGTAGGGGATCTCTTCTTCCTCCACTGCCTGGCGCAATTTTTCAGCAATCTTGAGGGCGGCCGGTTTATCACATTTTGGCAGGAGCACGACGAATTCTTCCCCACCGAAGCGAGCCGCTAGGTCACCACGCCGCACACTGCGTTTGAGGATTGCCGCAATCGAAGCCAACACTACGTCCCCCATCTGGTG
>CAJXNF010000122.1 GCA_913056375.1 uncultured Pseudomonadota bacterium
TGAGAAGTATCAGGAGCTTGGATCAGAAACACGCTGTCGACCCTTACGTTCTGGATCACGGGCCCACTCTGCACGAAGATGCTGATTGACCCAGGCTGGAGCTGAATATCGTTGAATCTGGTTGATTACATCGGCTTTGGAGAGTCCATGCTCGTCGAATAACTCTGCGGTAGCGTCATAATGAGGATCATCTACAGGGCCTCGACATCCATAACAGGGAATGCCTAGGCTAGGACAGCGCGCTTTACAGCCACCAGCCGTAATGGGACCACAACAAACGAGACCCTGGTGACGCACTAGGCAGAGATTTTCATTGATGCGACACTCCGAACAGACGGAGTAGTCATGGCGTTCTGGAGAAGTTCGTTGAAGAATCGCAACCAGAGTGCGCAGGAATTCTTCTTTTTCGATGGGACAACCGGGGACAGCAAAATCTACGGGAACAAAGTCACTGACTGGATGGGCTTTCTCTAGGCTGACCTCTTCCAGCGGCTTGCCGCCATAGACGACTTCTTGCAGCACCTCCAGGGGTAGCTCGTTACGCATTGCAGGAATGCCTCCCCAGACAGCGCAGGTGCCAATGGTCATCAAGGCGTTGCTCCGAGAACGAATTTCCAGCAGAGTGTCCAAATCGCGTTGTGTACAGACAGAGCCCTCCACGATGGCCAGATCCAACTTTCCTTGAAAGGAAGCGGAAGAAGCCATGCCAAAGCTCAGCAACTCAATTCGTCCAGCCAGTGCAACTAGTTCATCCTCACAGTTGAGGATCATTAGTTGATCTCCAGCACAAGAAGTCAGGCCAAAGATCCCAACACGGGGTTTGGGTGCTGTTTTCATCGCCATCCTCCAAGATAGGGATCTTCCAAGCCTTTAGGTGGTTGCCATGCTTCCCTGAGGCCTCGAGCTTCCCAAACTGAGAACACGGGGCCGTCTGTGCAAGTGTAGCGGTAACCGATAGCACAGTGTCCACACTTGCCGATAGCGCACTCCATGCGACGCTCCAGACTAACGAAAATGTGCTCTGGGGGTACTTTCATCTCTCGCAAACGGTTGGTGATGTAGCCATACATCACGGGAGGACCACAGACTGCAAAGCGAGCTTGCTGATGGTCCAAGGGTAAGTTTGCCAGCAAGTCCAGTAAATTACCTTGAAGAATCTGCAACCCATCAGGTAGGGAGTGGTTCGAATCAATAGGTTGATCACAAGCGAGATGAACGTCTAGACGTTCACTTTGCTGTATGTCACGCAGTTCATCAAGATAGAGTAACTGTCGGGTGTTTCGTGCGCCATAGAGCAAGTGGACTGCTGCCCCAAAACGTTCACGATATTGGAAAGCGTATTGTAGCAAGGATCGCAGAGGTGCCATGCCGAGTCCACCAGCCATCATCACCAGTGGTTTTTCATGTAACTCTCTGAGGGGAAAGCCTCTGCCGTAGGGACCACGCAACCCAATGAGGTCTCCGGGATCGAGTTCAAAAAGTGCTTTTGTGACTCTGCCAACACGTCGAATAGTTAGGTGTAGTTCTCTTTGGTCAAGTGGTAGGTGGTCGCTGTTGGGAGCGTGGCAGATGGAAATGGGTACTTCCCCCACACCTATGACAGAAAGCATGACAAACTGTCCGGGAATGTGATTGCTCCCATCGGGCCCCATCCCACGAGGATCATCCAACCGCAGGCGAAAGAGCATGTGGTCTGGCATCAACTCCTGCTTGGAGATTAACCGTGCATTGAGCGGAAGCATGGGATCTATCAAAGGGGCAGCTGGCGTTATGGAGCGGAAAGAAGTTGTTTGCATACTTACCTCCCACAACTAGAACGAACTTTTGCAAAAACCTGAGTGATGTCGATCTTGGCGATGCAGGAGTCGATGCAGCGACCACAACCTACGCAGGAGGGCATTCCAAACTGTTCCACGAAGCCCTGCTCCTTGTGGTAATATCGATTACTGACACGATCAGAGCGTTCAGGACGTGTGTGCTCTTCCCCGGCAATCCTGGTAAAATCCCTGAAAAGACAGGAGTCCCAACGTCGTACACGCTCTCCACTTTCTCCAGACAGATCGGTTTTGTCATAAACATTGAAGCAGGTGCAAGTTGGACAGACCATGCTGCAAGCACCACAGGCAAAACAAGAATTCCCCAGATCTTTCCAGGCTGGACTGTCTTGTTCAAAGCGTAGCAAGTCGGGCAGATCACTGGTGGGCATCTGTCGAGTGAAGGCTTCTCGTCTGCGTTCCAGGTAGGCTTGGTGCTGGTTGATATGCTCTCGGCTCGCGAAGGAGAAGAGATCTCGCTGCCAGTGGAGCATTTCATGTCCGGCGGGTGTGCGGACCAATGTCAGGTAGCCTTCCTCTACTTCCCAAAGGAAGAGGTCGTAGATGTCTTCAATGTGGTCGGTTCGGTTACTTTGGCAGAAGCACTTTTCGTCTGGCATGCAGCCCAGGCCAATGATCCGTGACTGCTCACGTCGCCTCAGGTAGTGTCGATCCTGGTAGCGATCTCCAAAAAAAGTGTCGGTGACCCGGATGCCATGCAGATCACAAGGATGTAGGCCAAAGAGAATTGGAGGTTCGTCTTCCAGTACTGGTTCTTCATAACCGGTTTCGGTGGAGTAGCGATAGAGCACCTCCTCCGGTGGAAAAAAGTATTTTTTGGGTGGAACCATTGTGCGTAGGTATTCCAGCGCAACATCTTCCGTGGATACTTCATTCAGATCACGGAACTTGTATTGGCCTTTGCCCACTTTGACAGGAACGACAACTCGAGCGTGGTCTGCGAGAACTTGTAGAAATTGCGATAGATGAGCTTGCGGTAGGAAATGCACTTCCATGCAGATCTCCTCTAGCTGGGGTGCTTAAAGAACCTCTAGGGATTAGTAACTTCAACGAATACGAGCCCTCAAGCCCTACTCTGCGGTGAGATAAAGTGCAAGGACTTCACAATTAAAATGGACAAGAAATTGAAATTTTTTGGAGAAGTCCTGGTGCGCTTTGGTAATCAATATCATGCACAAAGCCTACAATGCTGAAAAATTCTTCTGGCTGAAAAGACGGATGGTAGTTCGGTAGGATAGTTCAAGAAATGGCACAGGGGTTTCATGATTTGTGTCTCTAACAAGCACTAAACTGTGATTGACCTTGATTGAAAATCCTTTGGGCCAGATCCTTCATATTTTGACTACATCCAATTGGAGAGGGAGAACTTTGAGTCAAATGGTTGGATGAAAAATTGTAACGAAAGAGTCGAATGAAAAATTGGTTGTGGTTATTGAGTCTGTCTCTGCTGATAGGTTGCTCTTCAAACCAACATGATCTCTATTTTCCTCAAGGCGAGCGAGAGGTTCTGGGTCTTCAGGCATTTCAGAGCTGTGGGCATGAAAATTACCAAGTACTGAAGGAAGGCCAGGCCGGACCGTACGATCATGCCTTGATTGAATGTGGTGAGCATCCACGGTGAGCATCGGCTAGTCCTGGAACGGCTAGCCAGTCAGCTTCCAACTGCTGGAGACTGCTCAATGTTCCAATATCTCTCCAATAGGCGGAGCCGATATCTACGGTTCGGATTTCTTCACCATGGGTGACCTGCTCTAGGTAAACGGGAATAATTCTGAAGATTTCCTGCTCAGGCAAAACCTCAAAAATCCTTGGGGCAACCAAATGAATCCCACAAAAGCCGACTTCTCGCAGGCTTCCAACGGGGTCTCGTAGGATGCGGTGATCCTGTTGCTTCACATAGTGAACACCACAAAGAAGGTCAGCCTCATCAACGAGCAGGCGATTGTTGGTCGGGCGTTGTTGTACGAGCAGGGTTGCCAGCGGGTTGGTTTCAGAGTGAACTTGCCAGGCAGTGGTCAAATCAGCGTTGGAGAAGACATCTGCATTGTGCAGTAAAATCGGCATGTTCATTGACCAAAAAGAACGACTGCGCCGCAGTCCACCACCAGTATCGAGAAGGATTGGTTCGTGTGAGATTTGTAGGTTCAGAGAAGCAGGAGTGCGAGCTTCAACAAAGCGATAGATTTTTTCTGCGTGTGCATGTGTGTTGATCACGACCTGCTGGACTTGCTGCTGTTCGAGTCTGCGCAGAATCCACTCAAGAGCAGGAATACCGTGAATTGGGGCGAGAGCTTTGGGAAGTTGTTTTGTCAGAGGAGCCAAGCGGGTGCCGAGTCCGGCGGCAAAAACCAAGGCTTGTGGAGTCACTCGAATTCAGAATCTTGATCTAGGCGACTCGGTGTAGCCCCACGTTGATTCAGGTACTTACCAGCATAAGGTTGCTCTGCCGTCTCGAGCATCTGAACAAACACGATTTGACAGATACGAACTCCAACTTGCAGAACGATTGGAAACGGAGACTGGTTTTCCAGTTCCAGAGTGATCTGGCCCTCAAAACCAGCATCAATAAAGCCTGCGTTTTGGACCTGCAAACCGAGTCGACCAATGCTGGAACGTCCCTCGACGTAAGCAGCCATGTTATTGGGAATCCGAATGCTCTCACGCGTTGTGGCCAGGACAAAGTGATTGGGTAGCAACTCATAGCTGTCAGCTACTTCAGAGGCATATTCGACAGGTTCACCCAGCACAATTTTTCTTCGAGAGGGAGCCAACCAACTGAAGCTATTGCCCAAGGTGAGGTCTACACTAGAGGGGCCAATCTTGACCCCCTCTGGGAGATAGCCCTGAGTGACCATCTGGCGGAGGTGAGTATCAGGAACGATCATGATTTTGATTTATTAACAGAATTTTTAGGCAGAGCATGCAACCGAACCAGCCACCAAGTTTACTCGCAGATTTCAAGGAGTCTTGCAAAGTTTGTGAGGGGAGTGGTCGAAAATTAGGATATTTGGAAATCGATACTTTGCAGCCTCATCTTTCACAGAAATGCTTTCAATGCCAAGGACGAGGCTACACGTTGACGCAGTTAGGTGAAGACCTACTAGAACTCTACCGTCCAGCTATTCAGCAGTGGATTCGTGAAGAACTCTCTCGTACAGGCACACGCTGAACTTAGGCTTCTAGCCAAAACGCGCTGTTGCGCTGCTCGGAGCGTTCTAGCAGTTTCCAGCGCACGATTGGAATTTCTCGAAGCAACTCTGAGTCACTGATCTTGTACACTCTTGAGTCCTTAACCGCTCTCATCAGGAAGCGACGTTGTTGTCCGAGAATCGTTTCTTCACCACAGAATTCCCCTTCTTCTACAACCTGTGGGGTCTTCCCTTCCATTAACAACTCAACCTGACCTCGACGGATCAACACCAGAGAGGGTTGAGTGAGTTCGATCTCACTTCCTTCAGGATAGAACTCTTGCTCCATCACCTGGGCGATCTTGGTCTGAATTGGATAAGAAACCGACTCTCCGAATAAAGGGGTTGACCGCATGAACTCAATACGATCCTGCACTCGCTGGATTTCGTTGAAGATCCGGTTCCGTGCGACAAATTCCTCGAAGAGATGACTGGGAATCTGGAGCGTCTCAATGTAGCTGGCAGCCCGGTAGGTGCCGAAGTTGATCAGCCCAAACAAGGCACCCATGTCTCCAGCCAATGAACCTGCAGAGAGGATGTTGTTGACTTTGCTCTCAGCACGGATGAATTCCACACTGCCGGTCAGAATCAAATAAACATGGGCCGGAGCCTCGTTATTCTTGAGCAGAATGGTCCCTGCACTAAACGGCACTCTTGGGCAGTTCAGCAGCATGTTGATCTCGCTCTCAGGAACCGTCGGGTAGTAGGCGTGGAGGTACTTTGCTGCGTACTTCAGGTAGTAGTCGATCTTCCCTGGGATCAGTACGTCTGTCATTCCAAAGGCCAGACCGGAACCGATCTCTTTTTCCTGATTCGACAGAGGGCTAGCTTTGTGTGAGAGCACAATCTTTGTTGAATTATCCGCTCGAAAATCAGTCGCCAAGCCGTGGATCATCCCTCCCCCAATATCAATCTTCTTCAGATTTACCTTGGTCAGGTAATGGGATCGGGTGCGCTCATAGAGTTCACGAGAAATTCCAGGGGCTTTGGGGTCGTCACTGATCATTCCTTCTAAAACACTGAAGGCAGTGATGTCCGCGAGATGAGCGTAAGTGACATGGCCCTCCTTCCAAAGAGTACGTAGGAAGAGGATGTTGGTCTCTACCGGGTGAGGTGAAAATACTGGGAAGACTTCCAAGCCATTGACGTTGTTCCAAGTATCAAATTCGAGATCGTGTACCTCAAAAAACTCATCGAACTGATTCTCATCAATTGACATCAAGGCTGCCAATTTCTTGGTAACAGATTCACGAACGAGTCGAGTTGAGTAGTACTTAATACGGTGATCAGAACGAATTAATGAGGTCAGCCCAGCAAAGTGGTCATCGTGCGCATGGGTGTGGAAGATGCCTTCGATCTCATTGACATTGATGCCCAGCGCATTGAGGCTGTGAGAAATGTTGGGTCCAGCGTCAATCAGGTAGATGCGTCCCTGAAATGTGACGATGCTGGCCATGCAGGGGCGGTTGGTATCCCATCCATCTCCCTCGCCAGAGTGTGTGATTGCGAAGTAATCTCGACTGACCTGATGTGCTCCAAGTTCATAGGGTGTTTCATAGGCCTCTCCCTCGCTCAGATTCAGATCGACCTGAACCGAGTCCCCTTCGTAGCTGAACTCGTAGACATTGAAGCCAAGCCTACGAACAAGAACCCCATTTCGAATCTCCACTGCCTGATCACGAACAATACAGTCTTCAAGCAGATCCTCTGTTGGACGGATATTGCCGAAGGCAAAGCGGAGCTTCATTCGCATCATTTCATCGGCAACATCAGGCGCAATACCAGCCGCTTCGATCTCCTGCAGGGAAATCAGACCGTAGTTACCCCGATAGATATAGTTCATTTGTGAGCGAACGATCTCTTCTTGGCCGATCAGGATTGGTTTGTGCCCTGTGTTGTTAGGATGATTGGGGATGATGATGCCCTGGCGATAGAGCATCTGAAGCACTGGAAATTCCGCAAGGTTGGCGAAATGTCCGTTCTGCAGTGAGAGATCTGAGAGCAGGATGGCGTTGGGCCCTGTCTCATAAGTTACTCCGTTCTTCTCGATCCACTGTATCAAGCCCTTCTTCATCAAGTGCTTGACGCTATCAGCTGGACAACCGCAAAGAATACGAAGTTGGGCCTGTGGAACAGCAACCCAGTAGACTCCCGTAGTAATCTGGGTTTTTTCGATCAAAACACACCTCCCTGACGAGGATTCATGAGCAAAAAGACAAAAAGGTATCTCAAGCTAGCGATGCTCTGACTCGATGACAAGATGAAAATCCTTGGTTTGGATTCGGCTAAGAAGCTGGAATTAGCCTATTTGTTGGATAGGTAGATAGACCTGGAACAGAGCCCCACCTCCAGGGATCGGTTGGTAATTCAGGAGACCAGCATGAGATTGAATGATGCGGTAAGAAATTGACAAACCCAGTCCATGTCCAGTTGGTTTGGTGGTAAAGAGGGGTTGAAACAATTGTCCGATGTGTTTGTCAGCTACCCCTGGTCCTTGGTCCTGTACTTCGATCAGCATATATTTTCGCTGGGGGGCGAGATGTTTCCCGGCTAGCTGCCATTGACTACAGAAAGAACTGCGGATTGTCACTTCCCCACCTTCGGGAGAAGCTTCAATGGCGTTTCTGATCAGGTTTAAAAAGACTTGGTGTAACTTATCACGATCACCCTCAATCTCAGGCAGGGATGGGTCAAAAATACGGTTCAGTAGCAATCGCCGATTGCCTCGGTTTT
>CAJXNF010000123.1 GCA_913056375.1 uncultured Pseudomonadota bacterium
GACATCGAACTGGTCAAGGAGTTTGGCGAACTACCCCCGTTGGAACTTTTCCCGAATGAAGTCCAGCAAGCATTGATCAACTTGTTTAAAAATGCTGAAGAAGCGTTGGAGGAAAGCGGAATAGATAAAAAGAGGCTCATCGTTCGAACCTATGTGCAGCAGGACAAACAAATACTAGAAGTGCAGGACAACGCTGGAGGTATACCCGAGGACGTGGTTGATCAAATTTTCTTTCCTTATTTTTCAACGAAAAACAAACTCAATGGTACCGGTTTGGGTTTGTACATGAGCCGGATGATCATTGAAGACCATCTTGGTGGCAAGTTGACTGTGGCAAATAAAGATGGTGGAGCGTGTTTTCGAGTGGAACTCAATGAGCGATTACCCGAAAATGCTGAGCAAAACATGATGACCGAGGCACAAACAACAAATCTTAACTTATCAGTGGAACAGCCAGGATCTCTGCTTAACTATCCGAAAAAGGTTGCCTCTCAATGATGAATAGTATCGAGAAACTGATCTCTGTGTCGGGGGGAGTTAGCCTGCTCTACGTAGAAGATGATCTGACGTTGCAACAGGAAACGGCACAGTTGCTGAGGAATTTCTTTGAAAAAATTGATTTGGCCCAAAATGGTGAGGAAGGACTGGAGCTGTTTGAGCCCGGGAAGTACGAGATTATTATCACAGACATCAACATGCCAAAGCTCAATGGGGTGGAAATGGTGAAAGCCATTCGGCGGAAGGATCGGCATCAGATGATCATTGTGATCTCCGCCCATGACGAGCCCCACTACCTGATCGACCTGATCAATGCAGGGGCTCAGTGTTTCCTCAGTAAACCCATTGATCTTACAGAACTAATCTCGGTTCTCTACGAGTTCTGCGTAGAGCATCAACAACGAACTGCCAGTTTATCCCAAAGGAAATGAACTGGTATAGATTACCCTTCAAAATCGATATCCCACACTAAGTCCGTACTCCGTCAACATCACGTTCGCCTTCTCCGTCTCCCCACTCAGTTGAGGAACCTCAATCTCGTATTCCAGGCTTGTCCCCTGATAATAAATCCCCACATCCCACCTGCCACGGCTAACTCCTATGTTTGCAAACACACCACCTCCAACCGCTTCTGTGCTTTTCAGCTTTGTGGAATCCACTGTTGGGTTTGTTTTGTCAGTATCGGTTGTTTTCACAGAACCATCTGCACTCATTGGAATTCGAGCCGTTAAACCTAGCAGCAACTGGTAATCTGTGAATAGCTGGATACCTGTATATTCAATACCAGCTTCCAGAATATGAGCGTAGAAAGCTCCATCGTTTTTTCTGCTCAGAGTTGCATTGTCCTGAGTTTCCTCGATAGTTGCCGCAAAATAATTATAACCCGCAACAATCCGTAAAGATTCTGTTGCAGGCAACAAAAGAGAGAGTCCGAGTCCACTGGTTTGCGGATCTTCCTCGTTGAAACCGTTCACCTCTGCAGAACCTCCAGTGGGAATCAAGAATTGTAATCGCACACCGACAGCCTCTGCTGTGGAAGCAAACCCTAGAAAACAACCGAGTATGATTAATAGACCCTTCCAAGGCTGGGAATTTTTCATCGCAACTTGCCTTTCCTGTGATACCTTTATTCGTTTATTTCAAAAGTCTGCAAACAATTACTGTCCAATATCTTAGCAATCTTCCTTCGTGACGACCAGAGTTTCCCTGCATACCTTGGGCTGTCGGCTCAATCATTCAGAAAGTGAGAGCCTAGGGCATCAGTTGAGCCAACAAGGCTACCAGATTGTACCCGAGGATGCTGAAGCAGATCTGTGCATTGTCAATACCTGCACAGTCACAGGAGCCAGTGATTCGAAAAATCGCCAATTGATCCGATCGCTCCATCGGCGCATGCCTCAAGCACGGATTGCAGTAACCGGCTGCCAGGCTCAAATGGAACCGGAAGCCATGGCAGATCTGCCTGGTGTCGGCCTTGTGGTTGGAAATGAAGCCAAACACCAAATAGCAAACTGGTTGCCTCTATTAGATGAAGCACAAACATCCCCACAGATTGTGCACAACAAGATTCGACGTCTTCCTTTCTCGCTACCATTGCCTCTTGCCGAGGAAGGAAAGGCAGAGAGACAGCTTGGTGCGACACGTGGTCAACTCAAGGTGCAGGACGGCTGCGACTTCATGTGTTCCTTCTGCATCATCCCCTTTGCTCGCGGACGTTCACGACACCGTGAGTTTGACAATCTCTGTGCAGAAGCAGAGCAACAGGTAGCTTCTGGTATTCAGGAGATTGTTCTAACGGGAGTGAACCTTGGCACCTATGATTTCCACGGACAAAATTTGGTGGATATTGTCGATTTTCTCGATTCTCTGAAAGACCTACAAAGGATCAGGATTTCTTCAATTGAGCCAACCACTGTTGACCCTGGTCTGTTGGAACGGATGGGAGATCAGAGCCATAAATTGGTGCCTTTTCTCCACCTGCCTGTTCAATCTGGCTCCAACCGGATTCTGGAGTTGATGAAACGCCGCTATAACGCGCTCGACTATGCCCGCGAAGTGGAAGAAGCCATCCTGAAAATCCCAGACCTCTGCGTGGGCGCAGATGTCATGGTGGGATTTCCCGGTGAAGGTGAGTTGGAGTTTACAGAAACATTGAATTTGCTAGCGAACCTGCCGATGGGTTATTTGCACGTCTTCCCCTTCTCTGAGAGGGCTGGAACGCCAGCGACCAGGTTAGTAGCCAAGGTTTCTCCAGACGAAAAGCGAACACGGGCTGCTCGACTGCGTGAACTCAGCAAAAGGTTACGTCATCAGTTTATGCAGCGATTCGTCGGAACTAGTCGTAGCGTCTTGCTGGAAAAGACCAAACCGGACGGTCGCCAAGGCGGCTATACGGACAATTACCTACGTGTTCAACTGAACTCTACCAAGCACGAAAGTCTTCAGCGTAATCGACTAATTCCGGTTCAACTGGAGAGTATTCAGGGAGATGTTCTCTTGGGAACGCCTCTCCCTTCTGCTGAAACACCTGCCCATTGATGGACCTCTCTCATCTCAACCCCCAGCAACGTCAAGCGGTCACCTCCACCAAGGGTCCCATTCTAGTGCTAGCCGGTGCTGGGAGTGGCAAAACCAGAGTGATCATTCAGCGCATCGCCTGGTTGATCCAAGTTGAGCACGTTCTACCAGCAGAAATTTTGGCAGTGACTTTCACCAACAAAGCTGCCCGTGAAATGCAGGAGCGGCTCAAAGACGAACTGAGAGGGCAGCAAAAGGGAGTACAGTTGAGCACCTTCCATTCCTTGGGGGTTCAGCTGCTGCGAGAGCACATTGATCAACTGGGATATCGTTCCAACTTTGTGATTTATGACACCCAAGATCAGCAGTCCGTGATCAAAGGAATTATGGAAGATCATGATTTGGAAGATTCCGGTTTGATTGATGCCAAAGGGGTTCACTACGAGATTGGACAAGCAAAAAATCGTGGACTTGGTCCAGATCATTTTCTTCAGCAGCGAGAATCAACCAGAAGCACCCAGGTTGGACAAGTCTTTGCGGAATATCAACGCGTTCTCAAGGGCTGCAATGCGATCGACTTCGATGACATCTTGCTACTGACCCTGAAGCTCTTTGAGGAACACTCTGAGGCCATGGAATCCATCAGAGAGCGATATCACTATCTGATGGTCGATGAGTATCAGGACACCAATCGTGTTCAGTACCAGCTGATGTGTCATCTGTGCCAGCGTTATCGCAACCTATGTGTGGTGGGCGATGACGACCAGTCGATCTACGGATGGCGTGGGGCAGACATCCGCAACATCCTTGATTTTGAACGGGACTTCCCGGAAGCCAAGATCATTCGCCTGGAGCAGAATTACCGCTCTACACCAACAATTCTGAAGGCTGCCAATCAGGTCATTTCCCAAAACCCACAAAGAATGCCCAAGGAGCTCTGGTCTCAAAAGCCAACCGGCGTTCCCCTGGAATGGATCGAGGGCAAAGATGAGGCCGAGGAGTTAGAACTGGTAGCCCGTCGGATTAAAATTCAGGTGCTACGACACGGACGCTCTCACTCAGATTATGCGATCCTTTTCCGCTCCAATTTCCAGTCCAGACTGATTGAAGAAACCTTGCGGGATTCCGGAATTCCATACCAAGTGATTGGGGGCACCAGTTTTTATGAACGCAAAGAAGTCAAGGATGCCCTGGCCTACCTGAAGGTGATTCATAATCATTCTGATGAGGTAAGCCTCCATCGGATCATCAATTATCCTCGTCGAGGAATTGGCAAGACCTCCCTGATTCAGGCCAACTACTACTGTCAATTGCTGCGAAAGCCACTCTTTGAAATCTGCAAACAGGCACGGCAACACTCTAGAATTCCAACGGAAGCTGCGATGAGCATGGAATCGTTCGCACAGATGATTTTGCGCTATCGGCAGCGTTTTCAGCAAGAACCACTTGGGGAAGTCTTACGTGAATTGCTGTCAGATGTAGGGCTGATCCGTGATCTGGAGACACAAAAAGTCGATCCAAAGACAAAAGAAAAGCGGGTTGGTTTTGTGCTGGAATTGATGCGAGGATTGGATCGATTTGTGGAGCAGAACCCTGAAAAACGTCTGCGGGACTACCTGGAGCGTGTGATGCTGTTTACCCAGAATGACCGGGAAGAAGAGTCGGTCAGCAACCAGGTGACCCTGATGACTCTCCATAGTGCCAAAGGCCTTGAGTTCCCCTATGTGTTTCTAGTTGGGATGGCAGAGGGTGTCTTCCCCAACCAACGAAGCCTTGATGAAAGTGGTGAAGAAGAGGAACGAAGACTCTGTTATGTAGGCATTACAAGAGCCCGAGAAGAGCTAACCCTCTCAATGGCTCGTCGACGCAAGCGCTATCGAGAAGAGGTTTTACAAACCATGTCACGCTTTCTCAATGATATCGATCCTTCCCTATTTCAAGTAGCTCCAGGAGGCAAAATGGATGCAGTCCAGAAGGCGCTGCAAAAAAAACAATCAAGGGCAGATTTTTTTCAACAACTACGGCGTCTTCAGTAGATTTTCTCTGTTTTTTCACTTTACACTCGTTGCAACTCAGGTGAGGGTAGGCGTTAACTTTTTTCCTCAATCGTCACATTTATAATCTAGCGGAGCAACATGTCGATTCGCGTTACTGTCTGGGGCGAAAATGTTCATGAACAAACCAGCAAGGTCGTCCAGGAAGTCTACCCAATGGGTATGCACAACTGCATTGCCGATGCGCTCAATGAAGACCCAGAAATTCAGGCTCGAACGGCCACACTGCAGGAACCCGAACATGGTTTGACTGAAGAAGTGCTGCAACAGACCGATGTGCTCACCTGGTGGGGACATGCAGCTCACGGCAAGGTGGAAGATCAGATCGTTGATCGTGTTCAGGCTCGAGTACTCGAAGGAATGGGCTTATTGGTACTGCACTCCGGGCATTATTCCAAGATCTTCAGGCGACTGTTGGGAACAACCTGCTCTTTGATCTGGCGGGAAGCCGGAGAAATGGAACGGGTTTGGGTCTGTAATCCCGGACACCCCATTGCACAGGGATTGGGACGCTATTTTGAAGTTCCTCAGACAGAAATGTACGGTGAACCTTTCCAAGTGCCAACCCCCCACGAGATGATCTTTAGCAGCTGGTATCAAGGAGGTGAAGTCTTCCGTTCAGGCCTGACCTACCTACGAGGCAATGGGAAAATCTTCTACTTTAGCCCAGGACATGAAACCTATCCCATCTATCATCAGCCTGAGATCCAACTGGTTCTGAAAAACGCAGTCAAGTGGGCTTGTCCTGTTCCAGGGCTCTGGTTGGACAACTATACTCGCAAGGCAACTCCTCCGGTCGAAGATATCCAGGAGAGAGGGCCGAAACTCCATGAACCTGGTAGCGAAGGATTACGATGATTCGCTTAGCGATACTTGGCACGGGTGGGATGGCACAGCGCCATGCCGAAGAATTTCAGAAAATCGAAGGCGTTGAGCTTGTTGCCTGTGCAGACATTCATCTGCCTGTTGCTCAGAAGTTTGCGAAGAAGAACAACATTCCACAGGCCTTCAGCAGCCTGGAAGGGTTGTTGGCCTTTGCCGAATTTGATGCGGTGGCCAACGTCACTCCGGATCGTTTCCACTGTGCAACCACACTTCCACTACTGACCTCTGGCAAACATGTTCTCTGTGAAAAACCCCTTGCTGAGAATCATGCCGATGCCCTGAAGATGGCTGAGACAGCGCAACAGGCTGGAGTGATCAACATGGTCAACTTCAGCTATCGCAATGCCTCAGCGATTCACAAGGCGCATGAATTGATTCAGGCTGGCAAGCTAGGTCACATCATGCATGTGGAAGCGAGCTATCTGCAAAGCTGGCTGGTCAGCAAGGCCTGGGGGGATTGGAAGAAGGAGGACAAGTGGCTCTGGAGGCTCTCCACCCAACATGGAAGCAAGGGCACCTTGGGGGACATTGGTGTCCACATCCTTGACTTTGCGACTTATCCAATCGGTCCTTTGGCAAGTCTACATTGTACGCTCCAGACCTTCCCAAATGTCAAAGGCACACAAATGGGAGAGTATACTCTGGATGCCAATGACTCCTTTGTGATCAGTGTACGCTATGCCAACGGCGCTCTGGGGACCGTCCATTCTTCTCGTTGGGCGACCGGGCATGACAACACCGTGGCGCTGCGTGTCTTCGGTAGCGAAGGCTCCCTGCGCATCGATCTGGACAAGTCAATGACGACCTTGGAATGGTGTGTGGGTCCGAATATCGACAAGGCCAAGTGGGAGGTACTGGAATGTGGCAGCGTACCGAACATGTACCAGCGCTTCATTCAAAGCATCCAGAGTGGTGTGAACGACCAACCGGATTTTGCCCGTGGTGCCGAGATCCAGGAATTATTGGATCTTTGTGAAAAATCAGCAGTTGCGGACCAATAAACTATTCTGATAAACGCTGGCCGTTTTGAAACCGGTGGTCTTGTCCTTTTTGGGGAGTCAGCCAAACTTCCTGGCCAGTTGAGAAACGTCTTTGTCCATTAAGACGAACTGTCAGTGGTCCAGGACCCTCTGCCTCTACGTACACCAAAGTATCGGATCCCAAGTGTTCAGCGTGGCGTAAACGCCCTTTCCAAAGACCTTTTTCGATCGAAAGTTCTAGGTGTTCAGGTCGAATACCATAAAGATCACAACCCATCTGACTTGCAACAGAACCTCTGATTAGATTCATCTTTGGAGAACCTAAAAACTCTGCGACAAAAGGAGTTACAGGTTCGTTGTAAAGATCCATTGGTGGACCTGATTGCTCACTACGCCCCTCGTTCAGAACAACAATCTGATCAGCCATTGTCATTGCTTCTACCTGATCATGGGTAACATAGATAACCGTATTACGAACCGTTTTATGCAGTTTCAGAATTTCAGCACGCATCTGACCACGTAACTTAGCATCCAGATTTGACAAAGGCTCGTCCATCAATAAAACCTTAGGATCTCGAATAATAGCACGCCCCAAAGCTACTCGTTGCCGCTGCCCACCGGACAGGCGCCCCCCCATCGCGCCGACCCCGGTGTCATACCCGTCCGGCAAGGCCCGGATAAACTCATCTGCAGCGGCGTCACGCGCCGCCGCCTCAATAGCCGCACGGCTAGCATCGGGCCAGCCAAAAGCAATATTATT
>CAJXNF010000124.1 GCA_913056375.1 uncultured Pseudomonadota bacterium
GCTTTAGTGAATTTTGGATGAGTGAAGTCTCCGGGGATACCTAGCGAAGCGCTCAAATCAAAGTGTCCAACCCAGAGACAATCAACACCATCGACAGCTGCGATTTCCTCAGCATGAGTGACGCCTTCCTCGTTTTCTATTTGAGCAAAAACTGTCGTCCGTTCGTTGGCCTTTGTGAGTTTACTCTCTACATCTCCTGGACGATAGTTGTCATGAGCCAATTGTAACCCAACCCCTCGTTTCCCTCTCGGAAAGTACTTGATGCTTTCTACAATTTTTTCTGCCTCATTAGCATTACTAACCATTGGCAGCATGATCCCCTCTGCACCCATGTCACAGATTCTAGCAATGTGATCATAGTCTCTTGAGGGGACTCGAACGATCATCGAGAGGTCTGCAGCTTCCATGAAGCGGACTGCATTCTTGACCGTTTCTATCGAAAATCCAGAGTGTTCCATGTCAAACAAGACGAAGTCACATCCGGCTGACTTCATGATGTGGCCGATGCCTGGTGTCGCGAACTCTACCACAAAGTGCCCAACCTTTAGAACTTTGTTTCGGGTCTTACTCTTCAAAGAATTTTCCTCATTCATGCTTCCATACCTGTTGAGTTAGGTGAGGTGAAAACAGCGATTTTGCAACGGTTACACTGACTTCGTGGAATCGAGATAGCAACCTTTGATACACTCTGTTCAGAGAGTCAATGTTTTTGGTTGACGAAATGAAAGGGAGTTTCAAAATTTTTGAAAGACCAATCAATTCATGGGTGTTTCTTTCTCAAGGATGAACGGTCTTGGAAAATAACTGAATGACTCCCACTCCAGCGATGATCAGGGCCATTCCGACAATGGCAGCCCAGTCGGGGACCTGTTTGTAGAGAAAGATCGAGATGACAGTAACCAGCACAATCCCAATCCCCGACCAGGTGGCGTAAGCGATCCCTACAGGAATCACCTTCAGGGAGAGGGTTAGGAAGTAGAAGGCGGCACCATAGCCAAGCAAGACAATCAGGCTGGGCCAGAGTTTGGTGAAGTCTTCTGTGGCCTTGAGAAAACTGGTCCCGATCACTTCACCCAGGATCGCCAGCGCCAGATAAAAATAGTGCATGAACTGTAATCATCCTTGCTTGCTGGCAATCCAGGTGACCGTGGCTTCGCGGGCTTCCTGAAGGGTTTCTGAGACAGCAGGGACCTGCTGAAGATTCTGCTGCCACTCTTTGAGTCGTGATGGCAAGTTCCAGGACATGCCAAAGCACTCCCACATCAACTCTCCCAATAACAGTGTTGGAGCATACCCCACATCAGCGAGAGACATCTCTGAAGTCAGCAAGAAGGGTTGGGGTTCTGCCAACTCAGCCAACATGGTGAGTTGCTTTTGGAGTTCAGTGGCTTTGGTCTGCAAGACCTCTGTGTTTCGAGTCTGGGGAGCGACTTGCCCAAATAGAGAGCGGATGATGGGCTCCACTGCAAGATCATGATGCCTTGAGAGTTGCCGAATCAGAGCCCGTTTTGCAGGATCTCCCGGCAGCATGACAGGATTCGGATACTTTTCCTCCAAGTATTCATTGATCGCCTCAGATTCTGAAAGCACCAATTGATCATCCACCAGTCCTGGAATTTTGCCGGTCGGGACGATCTGCTTGTATTCAGCTGACCCATACCCACTGGGCGGCGGTAGGATCTGATGGGGAATCTGTTTGTGCCGGAGGACAATCGTAACCTTGCTACAGAAGTTACTGATGGGGAGCGCGTAGAGAATCATGAATTTCCAGGCTGAGTAAAGGGATGGAACTGATGTCGTTCAACAACACTTGTTCCTTCTGAAAAAGGGGTTCAATCTTGAAAATGGCAAATGCAATTACATCTAGTGGCAGGTTCTTGCTTTTGCGTAACTCACGCAAGAGAGAAATGGATCAGTTCCTAAATTTCCAGGAAATTTTTTGCGGAATAACCCAACATCATGAGTAAGAAATCGACCTTTGCAGAAGGCTTTGAAGCAGCTCGGATTCAGACCCGGGGAGCGGAAATCAATCTTGTTCACGGAGGGGCTGCTGGGAAGCCACTGCTACTGATGCATGGCTATCCACAAACTCACATGATGTGGCACCGAGTGGCTCCACGATTGGCTGAAGAATATCATGTGATTTGTCCAGACTTGCGTGGCTACGGAGACAGCTCCAAACCACATTCAACGCCAGACCATGCGCCTTACTCCAAGCGTGAAATGGCCAAGGACATGGTTGAGGTGATGAAGGAGCTTGGCTACCAGCAGTTTGCTGCAGCCGGACACGACCGTGGAGCTCGGGTGTTGCACCGGATGATTCTTGATCATCCAGAGCGTGTGGAACGAGCCTGTGTGATGGACATCGCTCCAACTCATCACATGTTCAAGACCACAGATCAGGAATTTGCGACGGGCTACTACCACTGGTTTTTTCTGATTCAGCCCAATGGCCTACCGGAGCGATTGATTGGAGCTGACCCGGAATACTATCTCACTGAGAAGATGGGACGCTGGAGTGCTCCTGACTCGATATTTGCCCCAGAAGCCTTTGCAGAGTACCTGCGCTGTTTTCAGAATCCGGAAACCATTCATGCTTCCTGTGAGGACTACCGAGCGGCTGCGAGCATTGACTTAGAACATGATGCGTCCGATCTGAATCGAAAAATAGAGTGCCCCCTTTTGGTCCTATGGGGAGACAAGGGCCTTGTGCATCGTAAGTATGAGGTTCTTGAAGTTTGGCGTGAACGCGCTAGTCAGGTCAGTGGTACCTCTCTGAATTGTGGACACTACCTACCAGAGGAATCTCCAGAGCAAGTTCTTGATGAACTGCTCCCATTCCTCCGTTCCTGAACCGGAAAACGCTTTTTCATTTCTTCATTATTCACTTCCGGAAGGAACCAAGTCGCCCAATGAATGCCTTTGCACGTCCTGAACGGACACCCTCCCTCATTGAATTTGTTGGGTTGATGGCACTGATGCAGTCGCTAGTGGCTTTGACCATTGATGCGATGATCCCTGCCCTGCAGGAACTCGGTGTCACTCTTGAGATTGCTCATCCTAACGACGCACAGCTCGTGATCAGTTTGCTGTTCCTTGGGCTGGCAATCGGACAACTCCTCTTTGGACCTCTGTCTGACAGTATTGGACGCAAACCTGCGATTCAACTGGGGATTGGTCTGTTCAGCATTGGCTGCCTACTCTCAGTGTTCTCAACTAGCTATACAATGATGCTTCTTGGTCGGGTACTGCAGGGGGTTGGCTTGGCAGGACCACGGATTGTCAGCATTGCACTGATCCGAGATCTCTATGTTGGCGATTCGATGGCGAAGGTGATGTCATTTGTGATGTCAGTGTTCATTCTTGTACCTGCGATTGCACCGGCTGTTGGGCAGGGAATCCTGCACATCTGGAATTGGCAGGTGATCTTTGCTCTCTTTCTTGGGCTAGGGGCCATCGTCTCAGTCTGGTTTGGACTGCGTCAACCTGAGACCCTGAAACTGGAAAGGCGGATTCCCTTCACACCAAGAAGACTGATTGCTGGTGTCAGAGAGGTCTGCCTGAATCGCCACGCCTTTGGACACACGATTGCCGCTGGGCTGATTTTTGGTCCCTTTGCCGCCTACCTTTCAATGTCTCAACAGATCCTGCAGATTCAATATGGCCTCGGAGAAGATTTTCCGTTGTACTTCGCCTTGTTGGCACTTTCGATTGGTGCTGCCTTCTTTGCCAACTCACGCTTGGTGATGCGTTACGGGATGCGCAGGATGATTGGCATTGCCTGTCCAGCTATTTCCATCTGGAGTTTGTGCTTTCTTGGTGTTGTTTGGTTGTATGATGGTCAACCTTCTCTGCTGCTGTTGATTCTCTACCTACAGGTGACTTTCTTCTGTATGGGCATTCTCTTTGGGAACCTGAATGCGATGGCGATGCAGACATTGGGTCACATTGCCGGCATTGGAGCCGCTATCGTAGGCTTTCTCTCTACAACGATCGGGGTTACTTTCGGATCGGTAATCGGGCAAATGTATGACCAATCGATTGCTCCTTTGGTCATCGGCTACATTCTCGGAAGCGCCCTCTCCATCCTGGCAATTCACTGGTCCAATCAAGGTGGTATTCCTGCAGCAAGTGAGGAACTCACTCCTGCAAAGTGAATCTCTGTTTGTGCCTCTCTGAGTGAGAGTTTCTAGATATTGTTTGACAGATTTCAGTTGACTTTCCCTTCTGATCTTTCTACAAGAAAAGCGCTTGTTGTATAGATTATTTTGAATACTCAAATGTAATAAGGAGGGGGAACGATGAAAAATCTTCTGAAAGTTATGCTGTTGGGAACCGGCTTAATCCTAGCGATGTGGTCAAGCGCCTTGGGCTACGGTAAGCAAAAAGTCGTTTATCACATCAATGGGGATGACCCTCAGCAGAACAAGGGGGCGTTGAACAATATCCAGAATCACATCAATGCGGTTGGTGCTGAGAACATGGATATCCGTGTTGTGATGCACGGGAATGGACTTGCGGTGTTGATGTACCCAGATGAAGTGGAAGGCACCAAGATGAGGCGGGGAAATGCAAATGAAGATATGCAGACTAGAATCACAGGCTTGAAGAATCAGGGAGTGCGCTTGCATGTCTGCGCGAACACACTGAAGGGACGCAATATCAATCTGGCAGAGGATCTTTACGATGCCACTCAGGACGATGTTGTCCCAAGTGGTGTTGCAGAACTCTCCAATTTGCAGATTCAGGGATACACCTACATCAAGCCCTGATTTTTCTGTCGAAAGAAAACCTTTCTGCCTTGCTGGCTGCTCTCATGGGGCAGCCTTCTCCAGACCGCCTCGCGCTACTACTTCCCCAAAATCTCACCTGTGAAAAAGCCACAACAGCGTCGACAGGGTGATCGGTGCCAGTAACGTGGTAATGAGCATTGCGTTGCTAGCCAGAGCGACATTGACCTGATAACGAGAAGCGAACAGATAGGGGGTCACCCCAACGGGTTGAGCCGCAATCAGAATCGCCACATGCACCCAGAGTCCGTACTCCAACTGAAAAACTACTAGTGCTAGGAAAGCAACAATCATTGGTTGCAGGAGTAGTTTTGCCAACACCACCATCCCCATGTCCTTCCATCGTCCAGCTATCTGAAACCGAGTCAGTGTTGCCCCCAAAGCAAACAGCGAGCAGGGGGTGACGGTGTCGCCCATCAACTCTGCGACAGGATCAAGTGGTCCTGGCAGCCGCAGGTTCAGCAAGTTCATCAGAATTCCGGAGACCAGGCTCAGGATGATTGGGTTGGTGGCAATACCCCGCAGGGCATTTCGGGTGACTTTGGAGAGCGAGGCATTGCGACCCTTGGCGATCTCCATTAAAGTCGTGATCACTGGCAGGAGTAACGTCGAATGCAGACTGATGATCAGGAACAAGGGCACGGTTGCCTCTTCACCAAAAGCCATCAAGACTACTGGGATGCCCAGCAAAACTGTGTTTGGAAACGTGCTCGTGAAGCCGTGCATTGCGCTGTCACCAAAATCACGTTTTAGCAAAGTCCGACAGCTTAGAAAGCCCAGTGTCATTACGCTAAACGAGGCTCCATAGTAGGAGAACAGAAAGGCCCAGGGTACTTGGTCAGGCAATGAGGAGCGGGAGATCGTCTGCACCAACATCACCGGAACCGCAAAGTGGTAGGTGAAGTCACTCAGACCATCCACGGTAGATTCCTTGACCCAGTTGAGCTTGGATGCACCATAGCCCATACCAATGATCGCGAAAACTGGGAAGATGACGTCAAAGATGGGATTCAATCGCACAACCTTAGGGAAGTTAGTCGGGAGGAAGGGCTGACTAGTTCTGGCGAATTTTCAGACTATGGTTGCTGGGAGAGTAGACGACAATCGGAGAATGTACAAAGGGATCAAGCGTTTTTGGTTAGCGCTTTCCCCTCTGGATTGAAGAGATGAACATATTCAGGAAGAAATCTCATGCGGACCTTGGTTTCTTCTTCTAAGAAAGAGTTGCCATTCTGGCGGACCAGGATAGTGGTTCCTGCTTCCAGATCCACATGCAGGAAACTGTCTGCCCCAAGACGTTCCACCACAGCGATTTTTCCGTGCACTGGCCCTTCAGAATCCAGTTCGATGTGCTCTGGTCGAATACCCATTTGAACAGCAGTTTCTGCTGCTCCTGTCAGGGTTCGATCGGTCTTCAACTCAGAGCCGTCTTCCAGGCGAAACTGCCCTTCACCGAATCCTTTACCGCTGAGAATGTTCATCATTGGAGAACCAATGAAGGTCGCTACAAAAAGGTTTGCAGGGTTCTCATAGAGCTCCAATGGGGGTCCAATTTGTTCGATTTGCCCCTCTGAAAAAACCACTATCCGGTGGGCCAAGGTCATCGCTTCCACCTGGTCATGCGTGACATAGACCATCGTACTGCGTAGACGTCTGTGTAAACGAGCAATCTCTACGCGCATCTGTACCCGCAGAGCCGCGTCCAGGTTGGAAAGAGGTTCATCAAAAAGGAAAGCTAGGGGAGCCCGTACAATCGACCGTCCGATAGCAACACGCTGACGTTGACCACCCGAGAGTTCCTTGGGTAGACGATCAAGCAGGGGTCCCAACTGCAATACATTGGCGGCCTCCTGGACAGCCGCCGCCACTTGTTCCTTTGGCTCCCCAGCCATTTTCAGCGGGAAGCCCATGTTTTCACGTACTGTCTTGTGGGGATAGAGGGCGTATGATTGAAAGACCATTGAGAGGCTGCGTTCTGCAGGGGGCAATCCGGTGACATCTTGATCTCCGATGATGATCTGTCCCTCAGTCGCTTCTTCCAGGCCCCCGATCAAGCGGAGCATGGTAGACTTACCGCATCCAGAAGGTCCAACGAAGACAACGAATTCACGGTCTTCGATTTCAAGATCGACTCCTCTTATGACCTCAACTTCCCCAAAACTTTTGTGTACATCACGCAACACAATGCCTGCCATAAAGCCTCAAGAAAAACGATTCAAGAAAGTCATTTGGAACTTTTTCATTAACCTCAACCCTTCACACTACCAGCTGTCAAACCCTTGACCAGAAAGCGTTCGGCCCAGAGGAAAAGAATCAAAATAGGCACGGTGGAGATCACGGCTCCAGCCATCAGGTGCTGTCGGGGAACTTCTGAAGAATTCAGAGAAACAACTCCTCGAGGGAGCGTGAAGATGCTCGGATCATCTAAAAACATGAACGCAAACAGAAATTCGTTCCAGGCAATCATGAACACGTATAATCCCACTGAAGCTAGTGCCGGTATGCTCAGGGGCATGGTTACCTGTCGGATAGCGACCATGCGCGAACAACCGTCCATCAAGGCTGCTTCTTCCAACTCTGGCGGAATGCCACGAAAGTAGCCCTGCAGCATGTATAACGCTACAGGTAGCGTAGTTGCAGGGTAAACGATCAATAGCCCCAGTAAACTGTTTCGTAGGCCCAATTGAGAAAAAATCACGTAGAGTGGGATCACCAAGACAATGGCTGGGACCAGATAAATCAGTAGAATAGAGCGGGAGAGCACCTTGCGCCCTTGGAAGCGTAGCCGGGCCACAGCGTAGGCTCCCGGGATGGCAAACAGCAAAGTCAGTGCAACGGTTGCCAGTGAGACAATCGCAGAAACCCCAATGTAGCGGCCGAAGTTGAAATCTCTGAACAATTCAA
>CAJXNF010000125.1 GCA_913056375.1 uncultured Pseudomonadota bacterium
TTGGGTCCCTCAGGCTGTGGAAAATCAACAATCCTTCGATTGATTGCGGGATTGGAGTTTGCCGAATCTGGAAGTGTCTTGATTGATAATCAGGATGTTACTCAATCAGATCCCGCGAAACGCAGTGTCTCGATGGTTTTCCAATCCTACGCGCTTTTTCCTCATCTCGATGTTCGTGAAAACATCATTTTCGGCCTAAAGGTTAGAAAGGTCCCCTCAGCAGAACGAGAGGCTCGGCTGCGTACGGCGGCAGAGATGGTTGGACTGGATCAGTTGCTTTCCAGAAAGCCAGCCCAACTCTCAGGAGGACAACGTCAACGCGTTGCTTTGGCTAGAGCAATTGTAGCCAATCAGCCTGTTTGCTTGATGGACGAACCGCTCTCCAATCTCGATGCAAAACTGCGAGCCGAGATGCGGGAAGAAATTCATCGACTCCAAAGGAATCTCAATCTGACCATGATCTACGTAACACATGATCAAACAGAAGCGATGTCTATGGCAGATCAGGTTGTTTTGTTGAAAGATGGTCGGATTGTTCAGGTAGGAGCACCAGCAGATCTTTATGATATGCCTTCTTCAGTCTTTGCTGCTCAATTCTTGGGTACTCCTCCTATGAATATTCTACCAAAGAAGATAGTTCCTGCATTATCTGGAACCCCTGAATCTGTTGATCTGATAGGTATTCGACCCGAGAAAATCCAGCTGTCACATGATGGAATTCCAATGACTGTCGATGCAATTGACTACATGGGGGCTGAGACAGTTCTGCGAATGTTATATCAAGATCATCGCCTGATGGCCCGCATTGATGGAAAAGCTCAAGTATCCATTGGAGAATCGGTCTCAGTGAATTGGGACCCAGCTGACTGCCATGGATTTGACAGAAATGGCAACCGAATTTGTGGCTCCTTTTGAGTCACATCACCCGACTGTAGCAAAGCTAGAGTCGAGTTTCAGAACCAGATCGGTTCTTTAATTCCCAGCGTCAAAAGGGAGATAGCATGTTCAAGAAACTGAAAAAATTTGCGACCAGTTTTGCGCTGACCGCAGGGGTCTGTTTTGCCTCAGCATTAGCTTATGCACAAACTGAGTTGACAATGTACTATCCAGTGGCCGTTGGTGGTCCACTGACTAAAATCGTAGATGGGATCGTTGATGATTTCATGAAGGAAAACCCTGACATCAAAGTCAGCGCAATTTATGCGGGAAATTACAATGATGCCCGAATCAAAGCGCTGGCAGCTTTGAAAAGTGGGCAGCCTGCACAGTTGTCCGTGATGTTTTCCATTGACATCTACGAATTGATTGAGCAAGACGCGATCGTCGCATTTGATGACATCGTCTCCACGACAGAAGACAAGGCGTGGTTGGATTCTTTTTATCCGACCCTCATGGAAAATGGCCGTACTGCTGGCAAAACTTGGGGCATTCCCTTTCAGCGGTCCACTATTGTGATGTACTACAATAAGGATGCATTCCGTGAGGCAGGCTTGGATCCAAACAAGCCCCCTGCTACATGGGATGAGTTAGTGGAAGCTGGAAAAAAACTGACAGCCAGTGATGGGTCAAAGTGGGGAATGATGATTCCTTCCACAGGTTACCCTTACTGGATGTTTGGAGCTCTGACCATGCAGAACGATCAAGTCTTGATGAGTGGCTCAGGAGATCAAACCTATTTTGATGCGTCAGGAACCGTTGATGCGCTGCAATTCTGGAAAGATCTGGGTTCTAAGCACAAGGTGATGCCAGAAGGGACTATTGAGTGGGGTACATTGCGTCAGAATTTCTTGGAAGGAAAAACTGCAATCATGTGGCACTCTACGGGGAACCTAACTACGGTCAAGAACAACGCCAAGTTTGATTTCGGTGTGGCGATGTTACCTGCAAACAAACGTAGAGGAACCCCAACCGGGGGAGGAAACTTCTATATCTTCAAGCAGACCTCAGAAGCAGAACGGGTTGCTGCAATGAAGTTGATCAAGTTCATGACAAGTCCTGAGCGCTCCGCAGAGTGGTCCATCAAAACAGGTTATATGGGTGTTAGCCCGGCTGCGTATGAGACTTCTCAGCTAAAAGACTATGTCGTTGATTTCCCCTATGCAGCTGTAGCTCGAGATCAGTTAAATTATGCAACAGCAGAACTCTCCACATTCCAAACAGGAAGAATTCGGAAGGCATTGGATGATGCCATTCAGGCAGCCTTGACAGGTGCAAAATCACCGGAAGCCGCCTTGAAGGAAGCCCAATCTACGGCTGATCGTTTACTGCGTTCTTATCGCTAAATTCAATTGACGGTCTGACATTGCTTGGGCCGTCAATACCTCCTCCAAAAAATATCTTTTCATGCGATCTTCTAGTCCGGGAATGCGACATGTGTACGGATGGTTGTTGCTGACTCCGGCTGCAATTTTGCTGATTGCATTCACGCACTATCCCACCATAGCTACCTTCATTGATAGCTTCTTTTCAAAGTCTTCAGCCATCAGACCAAGTCGATTTATTGGGGTCAGCAATTATGAAGCAATGATGGAGGATCCCATCTTTTGGAAGGTGCTGTTTAACAACCTCTGGTTTGCGTTGGGAACCATTCCCACTTCGGTTGCGATTGCGATTGTAATGGCTCTTCTCGTCAACCGTTCCTTGCCTGGCCAAGGATTTTTGAGGATGGCTTATTTTACACCAACGATCCTGCCAATGATCGCTGTTGCCAACATCTGGTTATTCTTCTACACGCCAGAAATTGGTTTGATCGATCAAATTCTACAAGGACTTGGCCTTTCGGGACACAATTGGCTGGGTGATCCAGATACCGTTCTGGGTGCGGTCATCGTGATGACAGTTTGGAAAGAAGCGGGTTTCTTCATGATCTTCTATCTCGCAGCACTCCAACATCTCCCGAAAGAATTGGAAGAAGCTGCAAAATTAGAGGGCGCGTCTCGTTGGTATTTCTTTTGGCGTGTTACTTTCCCCTTGTTGATGCCAACGACTCTTTTTGTGTTGATCAACGCGGTTTTAAATTCCTTTAAGCTTGTCGACCATCTCTTTGTTCTGACAAAGGGAGGACCTGACAACGCTAGTAATCTTTTGCTCTACTATATCTACGAAAACGCCTTCTCCTACTTTGATCCAAATTACGCTTCCACACTGACAGTGGTGCTCTTGGCTCTCCTGGCAATGATAGCTTTGCTTCAGTTTTTCCTATTGGATCGAAGGATTCATTATCGATGACTGAACAACTCCGTTCCCATAGAAATGGGTCATATTCCAATGGATTAGAAACCCTTGGGGCCTGGTTGTTGGCACTTCTTTGGATTTCACCCCTGCTCTATGCATTTTGGGCAGCTTTCCACCCCAGCGAATATGCTGTCAACTTTGAGTTGTTTGCTCCAATTACGCTCAATAATTTTGGCGAGGCGCTTTCTCAGGCACCTTTTCTACAGTATGGTTTGAATACCTTCTTGCTGGTAACGATGCTGCTAGCATCACAGCTAGTTATTTGTACCTTGGCTGCCTATGCCTTTGCTCGATACCAATTTGCCGGACACAACATCGCCTTTTCTTTGGTGCTAGTGCAGTTGATGATCACCCCTGAAATCCTTATCGTTGAAAACTACAGTACTCTTGCAGACCTCAGCTTGGTGGACACAATCACTGGAATTGGTCTGCCCTACATGGCCAGTGCATTTGGAATTTTTTTGTTGAGGCAAGCATTCAAATCTACCCCCAAGGAGTTAGAGGAAGCAGCTCGCTTGGAAGGGTGTGGGATGTTTGGTGTTCTTTGGCGAGTTTATGTTCCTTTGGCGAAACCAACCTACCTTGCTTACGGATTGGTCTCAATCAGTCACCACTGGAATAATTTTTTGTGGCCTTTGATTGTTAGTAATTCTGTCGAGACAAGGCCTCTTACGGTTGGTTTAGGGGTTTTTGGAGCACCAGAATCAGGAGTCGATTGGTCCATTGTTTCGGCAGCAACCCTGCTTTCGGTAGCTCCATTAATGATAGCGTTCCTGCTGTTTCAAAGACAGTTTATCCAGTCCTTCATGCATTCGGGAATCAAGTAATTATTCGTTTTAACGAAAGACTACTTAAAACCCTACTGGCACATGCGGGATATAAGGTGCTTCCAACCGGTCAATCATTTCTTGATCCAACACTAAGTCCAAACCACCGAGCATCTGCTCAAACTGTTCTGACCTCGTGTAGCCGATAATTGGTGCTGCTACTCCTTCCTTTTGACGAATCCAAGCCAAAGCTACTTGTACCATCGGACGACCAATTTCGTTGGCTATTGCTTCGACATTACTGATGACTGCGTTGTCGGCATCTATGGTTTTGGAGTACATGTTTTCCAAAACATTGTCTGTTTCAGCCCTTGCTGTTGAGATACCAACAGGACGTGCCAATTTACCTCGAGCGATGGGTGACCATGGTATCAGGCCCACGCCCTGATCCAAGCAAAGTGGAATCATCTCACGTTCCTCCTCGCGATAGATCAGGTTGACCTGGTTCTGCATGCTTGTAAAGCGAGCCCATCCATTCTCCTTGGCAACTTGCTGGGCTTTGGCGAATTGCCAGGCATACATTGAAGAAGCCCCGATGTATCTGGCTTTCCCAGCGCGAACTACATCATTCAAAGCCTCCATTGTTTCCTCGATCGGGGTAACTGGGTCCCAGCGATGAATCTGATAGAGATCCACGTAATCAGTTTGTAGCCGTTTCAATGAGTTATCAATTTGCCGCATGATGATTCTACGTGACAATCCCCGCCAATTTGGATCTTCATCACCAAAGACCTTGGTTGCCAAAACAATCTCATCCCTTTTAACCCACTTCCATAGTACTCTTCCAAGAATCTCCTCCGAAGAGCCGTCTGAGTAGACATTGGCGGTGTCGAAAAAATCAATGCCGGCATCAAGTGCCTGCCGAATCAGGGGTTTTGATTGTTCTTCAGGAAGAGTCCAAGCATGATTTCCGCGCTTGGATTCTCCAAAGGTCATACAACCAAGACAAAGCTCTGAGACAAACAATCCTGATTTACCAATTTGTTTTCTTTCCATTTTTCTCCTTAATCGAAGGGCTTAATTATAAAAAACGAGTCTGCAGTAGGTTTTCGAAATCTTTGCGGAAGTGATAATTCGCAAATCTTAGTTGATTTGAAAATCTGCACAATTGTTTTGATGGGAATTATAGGAAAGTGTTCAATTATGAAAGTCTAACAATTTGAAAAATTCAAATACTAGAGATTCCAGATCCCTCCTTTTCCAAGCATTTTTCAATGTAGATTTGGGTAGGATGATCTGCGGGGTATTGGTCCCCAATCTTTGTGAAGAGTTGCTTAGCTCCTAGGAAATCCCCAGCTTGAAACAGGCTCAGTGCGGTCGTGAACTCTCCTGAGAATTGGATTTGTTCTTCCGTTGCCTGTGTCAAGGATTCAATCAACTCATAGATTTCCACCTCTTGTTTCTTGCCCTTTACGGCTACAGAACCAAGCGGTCTGAAAAGAAAATCTTTTTTTGCAGCATCACGAGTGTCACTACTAACAATGATTTCCGTTTTATAGATTTTGTTGACACCCTCAAGACGACTAGCCAGATTCACACTGTCTCCCACAACTGTGTAATTCATTCGACTCTGCGAACCTAGGTTGCCCACTAGGGTTACACCAGTATGAATCCCAAATCTTGACCAAAAAGGCTTCTTGCCTTTCAACTCCCATGACCGATTCATTTCCTGAATTCCCTTGCTGCAGTTCAATGCAGCTTGACAGGCATGAATTGCGTGTTGTGCTGAAGGTACCGGGGCTCCCCAAAATGCCATGACTCCATCTCCAAGATACTTGTCGACGGTACCATGATTAAATCTGATCGTTTCCGCTAACATGCCAAGATAGTCTGACAACTGAAGCATCAGGGGCTCAGGGTCCATATTTTCTGAGATCGTAGTGAAATTTGCGATGTCCGCAAACAGAATGCTCAAGGTTCGCTCTCTTCCACCAAGAGTCGCCCCTTCACCTTGCTGGATCAACTGTCGAACAAGTTCAGCCGGAATGTAGGATTGAAAGGCTTTCAGGCTATTCCGCATTGCCACCATTCCATGACTGAGCGCCTCCACTTCCCTGATCGATGAATCAATATTAAATTCTCCCTCAAGATTCATCCCTTCAATCCTCTTTTGTTCCTCTGTGATTCTTTCGATAGGTCGAGAAATGCTGTTGGATAACCACCAAGCGATACCTATTGAAGCTAGCAAAACACAAAGAGAGATGAGAACAATTCCAGTCTGCATTTCCTTAAAAAATCCGATGAAATCATCTTCAGGAACAACGATTCCAATGAGCCAGTCCTTACCAAAGTTGCTTGGGAAAGGAGTAAAGACCGAAAAGTAATTGATCCCATTTTCAGTTACAGTGAAGGATTGCTCTCCGGTCTCGAAATAGCTGTTGATAGCTTTCTGAACGGAAGGAAAATCTAGCTCAGTGAATTGTATTGGTCTCAGTTTCTCATTTTCCATTTTCATCAGCTTGATTTTCGGAAAGGCTATGATTTTTCCTTCTTTATCGAAAATGAAGATAAGGCCTTCTTTCCCAACCTGTTGATCCTCCAGAAAAACTGAGAGTTGATCCAACTCGATATCAACACCCACAACACCAATTAGATCTCCAAATGCATTGAAATGGGGTTCGGCTACGGTGATTCCTGGTTTCTGTGCTGTAAAAAAAATATAGGTGTCTGTCCAGAAGATCTTCTCAGCTTTTTGGGCACCTTGGTACCAAGGTCTGAGCCTTGGATCGTAGTTGTCATCTTTATTGAGTCTAACTTCAATGAGTTCACCCGTGGCGTTTAGATTTTTCCAAAAGCTATTAAGAATGACATCTGCATTCTGATTCCCGATGATGTTCAAATCCTGTAACCCTTTATCCTCAAGAAGTCCCAGAAATTTGGGAAAGAGTTCACCTGACGGATCAATCACTTTGATTCCAGTTTTTCCCTCTCCCATCTGCTTTGCAAATAGGAACTGTCCTTTTTCGTCTCCTACAAAGATTCCTGAAATCTGCGGGTACATCTTCAACATGTCTAAAGCATGGACTTCGAAATGAGTTTCTAGGGAGTCACTTTGCTGGAAAGAACTTTGAAGCCTGCTGGGATTTTGAGTGAGATTGTTTGCGATCTGTACTGCCGGCTTCAGGAAGGAGATTGTTTCGTCACTCACATTCTTCGTGACGGTAGAAACGAGATCTTTGGTGATTTGGTCTACACCAGTAGAGGTCTGTTTCTGGGTGTAAAAGAAGATGATTGATACCGTCGCTATCAACAGGGCAGAGAACGCGACGATGATGTTAACTTTGAGTTTAACTTTCAAAGAGGCTTGCCAAGTAATTATTTATAAACAATAGGTTAACTCAATCTCTCAATTGAATTTGAAAGTAAAACTAACATTCTCAGTAGAAAAGTAAATCAGTAGTCAGGTTTTTTGTTGGCCTTTTGAATCTTTCCTTCACTGACATCAATCATTTTGGAGCATGCCCAAGGGTTCCTCTGAATTGAATAGTGGTTTGAAGTTTTTCGCTTTTCTCGAATTGTTCACCATTGATCAGTGAAACCAGAATCTGGGCAGCTCGAG
>CAJXNF010000126.1 GCA_913056375.1 uncultured Pseudomonadota bacterium
CATTGTGGAGCGGGTGTTCGGCATGTCTTTCGAGGAGGCCATGCAGACGCAGGTGTTTTCTCCGGCGGGATTGGAGTGCACCCGGGTGTGGAACCTGTTTTCTGAGGATGCGGACTTCCCGCACAAGACGTGGAGCATGGATGGGGTGGGAGACGAGGCACGCGAGATTCGGCCCACCGAACTCGATGGCGTTGCTGGTGACGGCGGCGTGTTCATGTGTGCGGCGGATGTAGCGCGATGGAATGCTTGGTGGTCCGGCAGCGACATGTTATCGAATTCCTTGAGGGTCGAGGCATTTGCGCCAGCACTGCTGATTTCGGGTGACACGAGTGACTACGGTCTCGGCTGGTCCGTGCCCGATGCGGAGCATGTGGACCACACCGGCGGATGGTTGGGGGCGAGGACCTATTGGTGGCGTTCCCTCGACGGTCAGGATGCCGTCGTGGTCTTCAACCACACCGGGTCCGATCAGGCCATCACCATCGGCGAAGCCCTCGTCGACGAGCTCATGGAGGGGGGAGCCGAGCAGGCCGAGGCGCTCCTGGAGAAGGTTCAGGAGGCCATCGGGAAGCTGAACAAGGGCTCTGGGGACCGGTTGTCCTGCTTCATTGGGATAATCTCTTTTGGCTGAGAGTCCACCTTTTCCGTTCAAGCCTTGAATCCAGACCCGAACGCGCTGCTCATAAACTTCCAGCAACTTATCGTGATCAAGGCTTACGTAGCGTTCTACCGCCGCCAAGAGGCCCATCATTTCCTCCTTGCCGACCTTCATCGGTCTTCCCACACCATGATTGGGAGCACCCAATATCCTGATCCGCTCAATCCATTCCGACTTTCCAACTACTAGTCCCGATGCTTGTGGGCCTGACAAGTCCTTGCCACCACTGAAAATTGCCAGATCAGCCCCTAACTGTGTGAAGTTCCAAAGATTGTTAGCAGGTGGCAACTGCGCAGCTCCATCCACAATGACAGGTACACCCCGCTTTTTGGCAGATTGGATGACATCTTCCAAAGAGAGTTCACTCGGCTGATTCATCGCACCCTGAAACCAGAAAATAGCAACAGTCGAAGGGCTGTAAGCGTTTTCCAAGTCGTCTAGGGAAGTTCCATCCATCGTCCCAATTTCCACCAAAGAGGCTCCCGCTTGTCGCACAGCATAGTCATAAGGATTCCGGTGCATCCTTTGAACAATGACCTCATTCTGAGTTCCAGGGGGATTGGGGAAGCCCTCATAGTTTGCACCTGAAGCTTTTGTGATGCATGCAGCCGTAGCCAGCAGCAACCCTGTCGCAGCACCACAACTTACGAAGGCAGCTTCATTCCGTGTGATTTCTGCCAAACGGATCCCCACTTTCTGCTGAAGATCATGCATGTCAACGAAGGACTGCGCAGCATCCTGCATCGCCTGACGAACCTCTGCAGGCATTAGTGAACCACCAAGTTTCGTGAGGGTAGCATTTGCATTGATAACAGACCGAATCCCAAGCGATTTGTAATTCGAACTCATGGATTCCTTTCGGGAAACATATGGTTTAGCAGTGATGAATCTTCATTACGTCAAGGCTCTGTGTCTCTGAATCTCATTCACCATGATCTTGCTGCAAAAGACCTACACCATAGAACTCATAGGAGGCGGCTTCATCCGGGAAGTCGACAACATGGACTGTAAAGCGAGCTGGAACTCCATTTTGAGGACATTTCTCCTTGAAGAAATTGCGGTAAGCCTTTGCATATTCTGCACGTACTCGTTCCTGCTCTTTGCGATAACCTGCTGGATCAGAGAGCGGGCTGGGAGATTTTGGTTGGGCTCCAAATGCGTGAATTTCGATGAAGTCTATTTCTGCGATCGACTGACAGATTCCAGCCTCCTGTAACCAGTATTCCCAGCAACGAAAGACCAGTGGAACTTCAATCGCAGGTTCCATGGTGGTGACTGAATCTAAATTAAGAACCTTTGTTGCAGAGTGCCCTCCGGTAAGACCTGAGAAGTGAATTCGTAGGTCTCCATCAGGTTGTTCTTCTACCACCATTGCTGACAAGACAGGATCTTCACCCTCATAGTAGTAGGTTAACTTTCCACGTTTCTTTACCAAAAAGGCCATTTTCAATCCTCTTAGATTGTTAGGTTTGATCAGCAGACTCAGGATTTTGAAGAAGCAGATCTAATGAAATATCACTTACCAAATAGGCTTTAAGTGGCTGGTCTAGCCTTTGGCGTCCAACCCATCATTCGTTCAGCCTTAGCCATGCACATAATTTTTTGCTCATAGTCTCCACTGATCATGAACGCCTGAAAACCTGCCTTCAGTTCAAGTGCTGCCAGCATTGCAGAGGCAACATCTTCATCAGTTGTGGCTATTGTAGTAACTCCTTGTTGGGTCTCGCTCAGCCACTTTTCTTTCAAGGTAGGATGACAAAGACGCAAAGCATTCGTATGCATTCCCCATCTTCGCCAGGCATTGCGGCAAATTTCCTCTCCAAGCCACTTCGTGAAACCATAAAGCGCTGTTTCATCGGGTGGGATTTCCTCATCTTGAAAGTAGCGCTTCCGGAGATCCGCATAGACCGACATACTGCTGCAATAGACAGCTTGTTGAATCCCTGCTGCCTGAGCGCTTCTCATCAAGAAATGTAGACCCTTGACATTCACATCGTAAGCAGAGTCAACCCCTTGCCAGGTGTCCCAGTCTTCGCTACCCATTGCCAGATAAATCAAAGCATCCATCCCCTTAACGGCTTTTTCTAGACCAACAGGATCTGTCAATTCTCCTTGAAGAAATTCCAGTGACTGATCCACCGGGGGATTTCGATCATAGACTCGTAGTTGATGCTGCTTTTTGAGAAAGGGGATCACTAGGGTTGCTACCCGACCACTGCCCCCCGCAAGAAGAACTTTCATTCGATTTCCATAAAGCAAGTAAAGTTAATAACTTCAACCCTTTAAAGCACCTGTCGTGATACCATCCTGAATCTGCTTTTGAAACGTTATATATACAATTAATGTAGGCACCATAATGATTGTTAACGCTGCAAAAAGAGCGCTCCAGTCATTCTCATAGAATTGCTTGAACAGCATGAATGCCAGACCTTGAGAGAGCATGTACTTACTCTCATCGCTGATCAATACCAGGGGCAAAACATACTGGTTCCACATCCCCAAAAAGTTGAAAATGCCCATGCTTATCAATCCAGGTGACGCCATTGGCAGCATCACCTTGAAGAACACCTGATAGGGATTAGCACCATCCATAATCGCTGATTCTTCTATTTCAGTCGGGAGAGTCTTGAAGAAGCCTGTCAGAAAGAAAATGGTGAAGGGAAGAGAATAGGCGATGTAGACTAGAATCAATCCATGGAAGGTGTTGAGCATCTTTAATTGATTTACCAAGTTAAAGAGCGGCACTTGGGCTAGAAACACTGGGAAGAGCATTCCAGAAAGAAACATGTAGAAGAGGAAACGCCGACCAACAAACTCAAAACGCGCCAAGACATAAGCTGCCATCGCAGAGATGATTAACGTCAGCAGCAGAGCAGGAACAACAACAATCAGAGTATTAAGGAGATAATCTCCCACATGAGCTTTGGTCCAGGCTCTCGCGAAGTTATCCCACTGCAGTTCCACGGGTGGGGCCCAAGGGCTGAAGAACAATTCCTGATCGGTCTTGAAGGAACTGTAGATCATCCAGATCATTGGAAAAATCACTGTCACTGCCCAACCGATCAGCACCGTTTGCGTGGAAACGGCCGACCAGCGGCTCACTTGGTACATGCGAACTCCTAGAATTCTATCGTCTCTCGACGCGTCACACGGAAAATCAGTAATGTCAGAACAATGACAATGACAAAGTAAACCATCGCAATGCTGGTGGCATATCCAAAACGACTATGTAAGAAAGCGTGTTCGTATAAGAGCGTGGCCAGCACATCAGTCGATCGATCAGGTCCTCCCTGAGTCATCGTGAAGGTAATGCCAAACATATCCATCGCAATCACAGTGATGAAAACAAGCGAGGATCGGGTGTTTTCCCAAAGCAAGGGAAATGTAATTCGGAAAAAGGTTGATCCTCTACCAGCGCCATCCAGGGCTGCCGCTTCATAAAGTGATTTTGGGATAGAGAGCATGCCCGCCATGAAAATCACCATAAAGAATCCTGCAGACTGCCAGACCGTCACAGCCACAATCGACCAGAGAGCTGTGTCAGGATCTCCCAGCCAAATAGGTGGATTCTCTATTCCAACTGCCTTGAGAAGTGAACTAAAGATGCCGATGGTTGGATGATAAACAAAACTCCAGAGAATCCCGATCGCCACGACTGACATCACTTGTGGAAAGAAAAAAGTAACCCGATAGAAATTACTGAAGCGGACCTTCTGAGAAATCATGAAGGCCATGAACAGTGCAAAGCCGAGAGTAATGATTGGCAAAAAAACTAGATAAATCAGATTGTTGGAGAGTGCATTCCAAAATTGATCATCACCAAGCATTTTTTCAAAGTTGTCGAGACCGACAAATCTTGGAGACTTTCGGAGGCCTTTCCATTTTGTGAAGGCCACATACATTGCCTGTGCGTATGGATAAATTACGAATAGACTGTAGAGAATCAGTGCAGGAGCTAGGAAGGGGAGGATGATCCCGTACTTGTTACGACGCATAACGGAGTCTGTTCAATCATGAGGATCAAAGGTTTCCTCATCAGAGGAAGGAAGGTTGGCAGTTGGAATCAGTCGTTCTTTCCAACTGCCGTCTGAACAATCTTGTCAACTCATACAAAGTTAGCGGAATTCATGAGAATCCTTTTTGAGAAGATTTTTCTCAATCGTTAGGATCTCTTGAACTTAACAATGTCTTCATCTTCACGGACTTCATCAGAGGCACCCTGAACTCTCTCGATGAATTCCTCTGCACTGGCACGACCTGTTAGGAGAGCACCCATGCTATCTTTGACTTCGCTGTAGATGTCAGAGTACCAGCCTGGGAAAGATGGTCTGTCTAGGATGTTCGGCCCTGCATTCTCCACAGCGGTAAGCGCAGAAGTCATCGCAGAACTCAGCTCCACACCCTCTGCTCCACCTACCACCGGCATAATTGAACCCACGTTCTGGGCAAACCACTTTGCCGACTCCTTACTCAGCAAGCAGCGTAAAAACTCCATACCTGCAACTGGATTTTTCCCATTGGAAAAGACCATGAAGGGCTCACCGGAACTCGCATCAATCCAGCTTAATTTTGAAGCATCGTCGGAAGGTACAGGCTTGATGACCATGTCGAATCCACCCGGGGT
Source organism: uncultured Pseudomonadota bacterium (assembly GCA_913056375.1). Lineage (GTDB taxonomy): Bacteria > SAR324 > SAR324 > SAR324 > NAC60-12 > JCVI-SCAAA005. Next base: position 5,283 of record CAJXNF010000126.1, read on the forward strand.
GATGCTGCGCATTTCATTTTCCAGCCAGGTTCCACATGGAATAAAGGCCGCTTTCTTCTGCAACCACTCTGCCTGGGATTCTGTGTGGGTCAGTCCAGGTGTACCTTCCATGATGTAGCCGTTGTCGTGCAAGGCCTTCATCATGTTCAGTGCTTGTAGCATCGCAGGATGCTCCCAAGCGCCAGGAACCAAGTTATCGACATCTTTCCAAATCTGTGGCCCACCAATTTTGGAGACCATCGGCTCTAAGAGACCAAAGAGCATGTATTGAGGATACTTTCCTTGGTAGGTCCAAGGAGCAATGCCCGATGACTTGATGGTGTCACAAAGTGAGAGCATTCCGTCCCAAGTGGTTGGATAATTCCAGCCCTTCTCATCGAAGAGAGACTTGCTATGCCACACTCCAAAGACTGTAAAAGCAATGTTCACGTAGCGCTGAACGCCGTCAAAAAGACCAGAGGTTTGTGACCCAGGAAACAAGGTCTCCCCAAATGTTTTGCCTGGAGTATCAAGAGCTGGTGCTGACATCAGCGGCCCAAGATCAAGTATTTCTCCTTCACCAACCAGGGCCCCTGTGTCAAGATTTCCAGCGCCACTGTTGTCCATGACATCTGGTGGATTCCCTGCAATGATTCTGGGGCGTAAGCGTTCACCGACTCTTTGTATCCCCTCCACAGACATGCTACTGCCAGGGTGGACTTCTGCAAAAATTTCTGCTGCATACTCAATGTAAGCATGCCCAAATCCACCACTGAAAAATACACCCTCAGCCTGGGTGTTCGCTGCCAAACCCAATGGATTCGCGGCGCCTGAAGCTACCTTAACACCAGTTTTGGCAAGTGAAATCTGAGGCAATACCGAACTGAGACCAATACCCAGACCAGCTGCACCCGTGTATTCAATAAAGCGTCTTCGTGAAATTCCCGATTTTTTCATGTGAGCTCCAATGAACAGATGAGGTGAAAAAATCCCTCATTGAAATCGTATTTGCTCAAAGACCCTGATTGTGCCCTTGAGAACCTCAATCGCAGGCGCGAAATTACAACAACTCGATTCATCAGACAACTTTTTTTTGAAGGGCCAGAAGTTGCTATGGTTATTTTAGGTTTTCTTTTCTTAACTATTTGTGGCTTTCACTCAAACAAAGAATTGCCTTTTTGATATTTTCAAAAATTCTCAAACCAGCTCCCTACACTCATTTTTGAGTTCCCCATTCATGGATAAAAAACCCGTACTTCCCATTATTTTTGGAATCCCAGGCTTGGAGATTGAAAAGGAGTGGGCTGATTTTTTTCAGAAAGTCTCCCCCTTTGGCTTTATTCTTTTTGCAAGAAATCTGAAGGAACCAAAGCAAATCATGCGGTTGGTGCAACAATTTCACGAAGTTTGTGATCGTGAAGATCTTGCCATCCTGATTGATGAGGAAGGGGGGCGGGTTCAGAGATTGCCCCAGCCCAATTGGAAGCGTTATCCTTCCGCAAGATCACTCGTGGAAGATGGGGGAACCGAGGAGAAAATCCAACAAAGGATTCACCAAAATTATTGGCAACTTGGCAAAGGACTCAAAGAGTTGGGCATTACGGTGGATGCTGCTCCTGTAGCCGATCTACTAATACCCGACGCACATGACGTAATTGGGGATCGCGCTTTTGCTTCAGATCCGCAGGATGTCGCAGCGTTTGCTAGAGCCTGCGCTAACGGGCTTGGTGAGGCGGGAGTCATTCCAACGGTCAAGCACCTGCCAGGCTATGGCCGAGCTGCTGTAGATCCTCACGAAGAGTTGCCGATTGTTCGAGAGACCGAGGATTTCTTGAAAAAGTCAGATTTTCTTCCTTTTCAGATGCTAGCTGACCTTCCATGGGGCATGACCAGTCACTTGCTATTCCCTGAACTCGATGACAAATGGCCGGCCACACTCTCTAAAAAAATCATCAGCGACATCATTCGTGATTGGATTGGTTTTAAAGGAGTGCTGGTCACAGATTGCCTGTTCATGAAGGCACTCTCCGGAACGATGCCCGAGAGAATTCAACGCTGCCTTGAGGTGGGTTGTGATCTTGCCCTGCATAGTCACGGAGAACTAGCGGACTTGGAAAAAGCAGTGGTCGGAATGCAGCCAATCTCAGATCTTTCTTGGGAACGTTGGGAGAAATCTTTAGATTGGGTCAACGAAAAAACAAACTCTTGAGTCAATTTTCAAAAAATGGTTTTTCAACTAAGCATTCTTGTATTGATAGGCCTGGTTGAGTCTGCTTCTTAAATCAG
>CAJXNF010000127.1 GCA_913056375.1 uncultured Pseudomonadota bacterium
CGTCGGCATGTGAATTTGCCGGGGGTCGCTGTGCAGCTGCCATCGATTACGGCAAAGGACAAGGAGGATCTGCTCTTTGCCAAGGAGATGGACCTGGATGGAATTGCGCTCTCTTTTGTGCGAAATGCGGATGCTGTGCGAGAAGCCAAGGAGATCCTGGGAGACGAGAGCAAGGGGATGAAGATCATTGCCAAGATCGAAAACCAGGAAGGTGTGGAAAACATGGAACAGATCCTTGAAGAGGCAGACGGGATCATGGTGGCTCGAGGAGACCTGGGCTTGGAAGTCGACATGGAGGAATTGCCACAGCTACAACGTCGGATGGCCTATCTCTGTGCGATTCACGGTAAGCGCCTGATTGTGGCCACACATCTGCTGGAATCCATGATCGAATTTCCAGTACCCACCAGGGCTGAGGTAACGGATGTGGCCAATGCGGTCTATGAACAAGCTGATGCCGTGATGCTCTCCGGAGAGACCGCATCGGGCAAGTTCCCTGTGGAAGCGGTCGAGACACTGGATCGGATTGTTCGTAGAACAGAGCGCTATCCGGGGGTGGATTACGCCAGCAAGATGAACTTGTCCAGCGCTCGTATGCACCTCGCCGCTGCTGCCGCTCAGATGGCGAGCGAGCTGCAGTTCAAGGGCTTTGTTGCAATCACCCAGTTTGGGCGTGGAGCCGAGTACATTTCCAATATGCGCCCACGGGGCCTGCCGATCTATGCCTTCACCAACAGCGAGCGGACCTACCGCACGTTGCTCTTCTGCCGCTCGGTCTATCCTTTCCTCGTGGAAGACTTTTCGATCAATCCGGAGTTTACGCTGGAACAGGCGCTACGGACACTACGGGATCGGGAGGGTTACCAACGTGGAGAACAGTTCATGGTGTTGGCGAATATCCTGACTGCAGAAGGCTTTGTCAATTCACTGCAGGTGCGGAAGATTCCTTGAACTAGGTGAGGAGTGGCGACCCTGTGGGGAGGAACAGAGTCGCCGAAGGCCCGATGGCAGAGGCAGCCCGCATCGGACCCTGGGGAGGGGATTTAAACCGAGCGGGAGACGAATTCGGGGTAGCTGTGCATACCAAACTCTTCTTCATCAGAGCCGATATACTCCTCTTCCTCAGAGACACGGATGCCCATGGTCACTTTGAGGATGTACCAGACGATGGCGCTGGAGACGAAAGTGAAGAGTCCAATCACGATGATGCCCATGATCTGGGCGCCCAAGGAGCCATCTTCCTTGAAGAGGCCAACAGCCAGCGTGCCCCAGATTCCAGCAACTAGGTGAACTGAAAGAGCACCTACGGGATCATCAATCTTCATTTTGTCGAAGAAAGGCACCGCGAAGACAACCAAGGCACCACCGATTCCACCGATCAGCATCGCCAGACCCATCGAAGGATAATCTGGTCCTGCTGTGATGGAGACCAGGCCTGCCAGTGCACCATTCAATACCATCGTTAGGTCCACTTTCTTGAAGAGAACCTGTGTCAGGATCATGGCAACTACAGCTCCGGCACAGGCTGCGATGTTGGTGTTGGCGATGACCGCAGAGATCGCATCAGCGTCATCCTTGGAACCCAGTGCCAGCTGGGATCCGCCATTGAAGCCGAACCAACCGAGCCAGAGCACAAAAGTCCCAAGCGTTGCCATCGGTAAGCTGGATGCAGGGATTGGATGAACATTGCCCTGGCTGTCGTATTTGCCCTTGCGAGCGCCAAGGAGCAAAGCGCCTGCAAGAGCGGCCCATCCACCAACAGAGTGAACGATGGTCGAGCCTGCAAAGTCACTGAAGCCGTCGATGAGCCCACCCAGTGAGGTACCACCCCAGGTCCAGTGTCCTTGAATTGGATAGATGATCGCTGTCAGTACGAGCGTGAAGGTCATGAAGGGCCAGAAGCGTACCCGCTCGGCGACCGTACCGGAGACAATCGAGGCTGCGGTAGCGACGAAGACCACCTGGAAGAAGAAGTCTGAGAGTAAGCTGTGACCATCTGCAGAAGTGCCAGAAAGCGCAAAGCCTGATCCAAAAACTGCATTACCCTCACCGTACATCAGGTTGTAACCGATCAGGTAGAAGGCGATACAGGCTACAGAGTAGAGTGCTATGTTTTTAGTCAGAATCGCAGTCACGTTCTTTGTGCGAACCATGCCTGCTTCGAGCATCGCAAATCCAGCTGCCATCCACATAACCAGTGCACCACTGATCAGCAGCCAGATTGTATCCAACACATATTTCATCTCAGCTTGAAATTCCATCACGTCCTCTCTGCCAAATAAGGGAAAGAATGTAGGGGGATGTTCCCACACATTCAGCAGGGGATGTGCCTGTGCTGAAATTATTTTCAAATCAGCGGCAAGTCACTGATGTTATGTTTATTAATTAAACAATAAGATTTGATTAATATTTTGATCCAGCTATTTATTGATTATTTTTTATGCAAAATGATCAATAACTGCTCAGTTGGCAGGAGTTTCAGTAGACTGGAAGGCGGCAGGCGCTGGATTTGGAAGCAGTAGATCCTCCAGGAAGAAAGCTGCAAACTCATTACGTCCCCCGAGGCCACTTTTCCGATAGACTTCTCCAGCCTGCTGACGGACAGTGCGTTCGCTGGTTTGCCGCAACTCTGCGATTTCCTTGAAGGACAGTCCCTTGAGTAGCAGCAGACCGATGTCTTTTTCTGCTTGAGTGAAGCTCCAGTTCTGCAACTGCTCGTCAATCGCCTGGCTTAGTCCCGTCAATAGAGCCTGGTTGGCTTGTCGGAAATGAGAAGCTTCCTGGGCTGCCACTTCAGCCTTCCCCTGCCACGACCGGACTTCCCCCCTTGAACGTAACAGTTGCCATTGAAGCCAAAACAACAGACCCACCAGCAGGACGACCGCCAGGGTCTCGATGATCAGGTGAGAGACGCTGAACCACTTCATCAGGTCTGCCAAAACATCCAGCAATAACAGTAGAGTGGTCAGCAGAATAACGAGGTAGACAGTGCGCCAGGAGTGGTTTTTCCAAGATTCGTCAGTGGGTAGCCAGCGATCAAGCATATTTTCTAGACCAATTGGAGGGGAATCTGTGTGCCGAGGTATGGTTCGATCAAGCTTTGATATTTCACTAAATACATAGCCTGACAAGACGGGTCTTGAAACACAACTAGATCTTTGACGGAAGCTGTGGATCGTTCATTCAAAACGCATATTAGCGTATCCCGTCTTTTGAATCAGCTACAGCTTAGAATCCTGCATTTGTCCGAGAGTATATTTGTAAATTACTGAATTTAAATACGAATAATTCATAGGTGATTTGTCGGATAGCCAGAAGACGAGATGTTGCTAGATTCCTGAGAGAGCTTAGCGAGCGTATTTTGTTTCATCACAGCAAAGCAATCTAATTGGAGAGAAGGAGTATGTTGAAAAAACAAATGTTCAAAAATTTGGCAATGGCCTCAGCAGTTTCGTTGATGCCTTTGTTTGGCTGCAGTACGGATGGGATGCAGATATATGACGAATATAGTGAAGGCAATCAAACGGAGACAACCTCCCAAAGTGAAGCTAATGATTCTCTCCGCAGCTACCAAGCAGTGGGGCCAGCTACCTTTACCGCAGATCCCAGCCGGTTGTTGGCAGCTCAGTGTGCGCAATGTCATGGCACAGATGGACGCTCTAGAAACGGAATTGAATCCCTGGCACATGAAGGCAGTGGAGAGGTGATTGAAGAGATGCTGGAGATGCAGAATTCTGCCTACACCAACGATATCATGCATCAGCAGGCTCGTGGTTACAGCCAAAGTGAAGTGCGACTCCTAGCGACCTGGTTCGATACCCAACGAAGTGGGACTTCTGGAAGTAGCAGCGATGGCTATGAAGATTCCTCTAATGATGATGACCATGAGAACGTTGAGAATGACGTTTATGAAGAGAATCACTCAGACGATAGCTACGGTACTTCAGATGATGACGATGTAGATGATCGCTGGGATGACGATGATCATGATGACAACTATGGAGAGAATCACTCAGACGATGATTATGGTGTTTCAGCCGATGATGATCACGATGACAGTTACGAAGATGATCGCTGGGATGACGATGATGATGATGATGATGACGAAGATGATCACGACGACTAAGAAAAATCATTCACCAAAAAACAGATTCAGCAGAGCCTTTTGAGAGAAGTTTTATGAAGCAAATCACACGACGTCAATGCCTCCGTACACTAGGTCTAGGTGCCGTAGCCGCCATGTCTCCTGCGATTATCCGAGCACAGTCGCTGCAGCCCCGTGTTGTGGTTGTAGGAGGTGGTTTTGCCGGAGCAACGACCGCAAAGTACCTGCGCCACTGGTCTTCTGGGGTAGACGTGACCCTGGTGGAGGCCAATTCAACCTACTACTCCCCGATTCTCAGCAACCTGGTGCTCAATGGTCAGCGCAGCTTGAGTCAGTTGGCCTTCAGCTACAGTACCCTGCAACAAAGCTATGGGATCAACGTGGTGCAGCAGACTGTCGCAGGGGTGGACCCGCTGACCCAACGTCTGCAACTGGGAGATGGCTCACAGCTTTCCTATGACCGACTGGTGCTGGCCCCTGGCATTCGATTCCGTTCGGTACCAGGACTGGATTCCAGCAGAATTCTTCATGCCTGGAAATCAGGAGATCAAGTGGTGCAGCTACAGCAGCAATTGGCGGCGATGCCAGCTGGTGGGCACTTTGTGCTGGCAATTCCACCCAAACCCTATCGTTGTCCACCGGGCCCTTATGAGCGTGCCTGCGTGGTAGCAGATTATCTTCAGCGCAACAAGCCGGGTTCTCGGGTCACCGTGTTGGATGCCAACCCAAGTATTGTTGCCGAGCGGGAAACTTTTTCGGTTGCCTTTGAGCAGACTTATGCGGGAATCGTCGACTATCTGCCGAATGCGGAATTGCTGAGCGTGGATTCTGATCAAAAGATTGCCTACACAAGCCTGGGAAGCTTCACGGCAGATGTGCTGAATGTGATTCCAACCCAGGAAGCGGGAAGCTTGATTCATGAGACGGGACTGGCCAACGATCCGACTGGACGCTGGGCTTCAGTGAATCCATTGAGCTATGAAGCCACGGCTACCCAGAATATTCATGTAGTGGGAGATTCGCAGGGAACTGGACAACCGAAAGCCGGTCACATCGGCAACGCAGAAGCAAAGGTCTGTGCGGATGCGATCCTGCGACTGCTCAACGGGATGTCACCCTACGGTACTCCCCTGACAAATTCGGCCTGCTATAGCCCAATCAGCGCCAATACGGCTTCCTGGTTGACGATCGTTTATCGCTATGATGCAACGACTGGGACGATGCAGCCCGTGCCTGGATCTCTTGGACAATCTACGACACCGACGACTCGTAACTACACACGGATGTTCCAGTGGGCCGAAAATCTATTTGCCGACACATTTTCCTGAAGATCTTCAAACTTTCTTCACATTGACAGAGGAGAATGGGAGACATCGTTGACAAATAAGTTCACTTGTTCCTCAGAAAGGAGAATCCATGGAACGTGTAACGAAGATCAAGCTGGCAGCAGGTCTCTTTGGTTTTCTGGCGATTGGGAGTCTGGGCATGGCCGCAGTGATGGTTCCGGAGGTCAACCCTCCTCAGCGTCACAGCAAGGCCATCATTTCCAAGGTGGGAGATGAAATTCTTCGTCGTGCCTGTTTTGACTGCCACAGCAATGAAACCCAGTGGCCTTGGTATGGAAACATCCCCTTCGTTTCTCTGCTGGTGGCTCATGACATTGCCGATGGGCGCAAGCACCTGAATTTCTCAGAGTGGGACAGCTATTCTCCAGAGCGGAGGCGTCGAAAGATGAGCGAATCTCTGGAGGAGATCCAACAGGGTGAGATGCCAATGTGGATCTACACCTTGACGCATGGAGACGCAACCCTCTCTGCCCGTGAAGTAGCGGTACTGCGCAGTGGAATCGAGGCGCAGTATGGACCGTTGAAAGTCCATGAAAAACACGAAGAAGATGAACACCATGATGATTGAAAGGAGGTACGATGTACCGCAGAGCAATGATGATTGGTCTGAGCCTACTATTAGTCTTAGTTTTAGCAGGCTGTCCAATCCACAGTCGCTACCATGGAGGTGGTGATGGATCCCGATCGCAGGATCATGAGTGCTGTGAGTATGATGATTGAGGGACAGCATTGAATGAAACGCTCCTCTGCAGCGAACTTTTCTGAGCAGAAGAGCGTTTCGTTTTGAAAGATTTGCGCTTGTCTTGCGAATTCGCTACGGTTTTTCCTTTTTCTGGTGAACACCGAATAATTTGGGAGGCCACATGAGCAGCGATTCGATCAAGTACTTGTTGTCTGAAGACCGTATTCCCCGCGATTGGTATAATCTGATCGCGGACCTACCTGCTCCTCCGCCTCCAGTCCTTCATCCTGGAACTCATCAACCAGTTGGGCCAGACGATCTGGCACCTCTCTTTCCGATGTCTTTGATCCTGCAGGAAGTCGCCTCGGAACGGACGATTGAGATCCCCAATCCGGTCCGAGATATTTACCGACAATGGCGACCTACTCCGCTGTATCGAGCACGGCGCCTGGAGCAGGCTCTCGATACACCGGCACGGATCTATTACAAGTATGAAGGTGTCAGCCCGGCTGGGAGCCATAAGCCAAACACAGCGGTGGCCCAGGCCTTCTATAACAAGGAAGCGGGTGTCAAGCGCATCACGACGGAGACCGGGGCGGGACAATGGGGTTCGTCATTAGCTTTTGCAGGAGCCTTGTTTGATCTGGAGATCGAGGTCTTCATGGTCAAGGTGAGTTTTCAGCAGAAACCTTACCGTCGAGCGTTGATGGAGTCCTATGGTGCAACCTGCACGGCGTCCCCTTCAGACAAGACGATGTCAGGACGTAAGATTCTCGAAGACAACCCTGATTCAACCGGAAGCCTGGGCATTGCCATCTCTGAAGCCGTAGAAATGGCTGCTCAACGAGAGGACACGAAGTATGCCCTGGGGAGTGTTCTCAATCACGTGTTGATGCATCAAACCGTAGTGGGACAGGAAGCGATTGAACAGATGGAGATGGCGGATGCCTATCCGGATGTGATCGTGGGTTGTACCGGTGGTGGTTCCAACTTTGCGGGTATTGTCTTCCCCTTCCTTGGTCAGAAACTGCGTGGTGGAAAAGATGTGCGGATCGTGGCGGTGGAACCAGCGGCTTGCCCATCATTGACCAAGGGGCGCTATGCCTATGACTTTGGCGATACTGGCCATCTGACTCCTTTGACAAAAATGCACACCTTGGGATCGACTTTCATACCTCCGGGCTTCCATGCAGGTGGACTGCGCTATCACGGCATGGCTCCACTGGTTAGTCACATCAAGGAACTTGGGTTGATTGAAGCCACGGCCTATGCACAGTTGGACTGTTTTGAGGCTGGTGTCCAGTTTGCCCGAGCAGAAGGAATCATTCCGGCTCCTGAGGCCAATCACGCGGTCAAGGGTGCGATTGTGGAGGCACTGCGCTGCAAGGCGGAGGGGAAGAGGGAAGCGATTCT
>CAJXNF010000128.1 GCA_913056375.1 uncultured Pseudomonadota bacterium
TTTGTACTAAAAAGTATCAGAATTATTAGTTAACTAATTCTGATATTTTTGAGATTTTAGAATGCAAGTTTTCTCAAGTATGATTTGGAATAAAATATTCAGATAGCTCGGAGTGTACAAACGTTTCTCACAGAAAAAGAATTGATTTCATCATGAAACCAACCTAAAAACCTTTCTGAAAACCTCGAGTCTTTCAGACATGAATTTTTAGTCCTCAAAATAGTTGATTAGTCACAGAAGAACAATCCGTTGTTATTTGCAATCAACATTTTATGCTGACTCATTCATATTATTTAGCCTAGGAAATTAGTTCGCATGATGGGTTACACAGAAAGCAACCATTTGACCTTTAAAAAAATCTTTGCGGCCTACGGGGTCTATTTGGCTCTGTTGATTTTGTTGATCGTTGCCAGTTTCATAACACCAGATCTCTTTGACGAAGAGACACTGGCAGTTTTGTTCAGGCAGTCGGCTCAATTGGGCATTATCGCAATTGGGCAGACCATGGTGATGCTGGTCGCAGGGTTGGATCTTTCTGTAGGTGGCGTGATCGTTATGACTTCGATGGTTGTTGCAGAAGTGAGTAACGGACGCGATGAGTTAATTCCACTCTCAATTCTTGTTGCCCTGATTTTAGGGGCGTTGATTGGACTGGGTAATGGCTTGCTGATCACCAAGAGAAAAGTACCCACGCTGGTAGCAACACTAGTAATGCTGTTTTTGGTGCAAGGAGCACAACAAGCATTCACCAGAGGAGTGCCAAGTGGCTTTGTCCCGGAAGCACTGGGTGTTGTAAACCAGTCTTGGGGATTTCTATCCATCCCTTTGTTGGCTTGGTTTGCACTAAACGCAGTTTTCTTAGTTTTGTTGAGGATGACACCTTTTGGGCGTCGAGTCTACGCCGTTGGAAGCAATGCAGATGCTGCAAGGCTGTCAGGCCTATCAGTCCATAGGATAAAAATTGCAGTTTATATTTTAGCAAGTTGTCTTGCAGTGATTTCTGGAGTGATCCTCACGGGCTATGTCGGTTATGTGGATAGATTCATTGCGACCGGACTAGCTTTAGATTCTGTGGCAGCCGCAGTCGTGGGTGGTACTGCTTTCTACGGAGGCAAAGGAGGCTTGCTCGGGACAATAGCTGGGGTCTTAATCATACAAATTCTAAGTACAATGGTGGTGCTTCTGGGGTTAGATGCTCAAACACAATTCATCATTAAAGGACTAGTAATTCTTGCAGCTGTCAGCTTGTATGGGTTGGCTCAAAAACAGGCTTAACCTCAGATCGGTCTCAAGCACTTAGATTCAATACCAACCAAAATTCGGAACCAGAGCTTTGAAAGACGATCAATTAATTCTAGAGATGAATAACATCTCGAAGTCATTTAGCGGAGTGAAAGCACTAGATGATGTGTCAATAAGCTGCAAAAAGGGAAGTGTTCATGCTTTGGTAGGTGAAAACGGAGCTGGGAAATCTACTTTGATCAAAATCCTCTCTGGAGCTCAGCGGCCAGACAAAGGCACAATCTGTTTCAAAGGTAAAAACTATGAAAGTTTCTCAACTCGTGAGGCTCTGAACTTCGGTATCAGCGTAATCTATCAGGAGTTGGCACTTGTTTCAGAAATGAGTGTAGTAGAAAACATTTTTTTGGGTCGAGAAATCAGGAGGACTGTTGGAATCATTGATTCAGCTAGAATGAGGCAAGAGGCGAATAGGCTACTTGAACAGATGGGCATAAAGATTAATGTGAAGCGTGAAGTTGGAGAACTGAGCGTGGCTTACCAACAGATGGTCGAGATCTCCAAGGCATTATCAAGAAATGCAGATTTGATTGTGATGGATGAGCCTTCAGCAATTTTGGCAGGACACGAACTAGAACAATTGTTCAGGATTATTCAGTCGCTGAAAGATAATGGGGTGACAATCATTTATATTTCTCACCGATTGGAAGAAGTTTTTCGAATAGCTGATGAGGTCACGGTTCTCAAAGATGGGCAACACGTGGTTACTAGATCCATGGAAGGTCTCACTCGGGCTGAACTTGTCAGTGCGATGGTTGGAAGAAAATTGGAAGAAGTATTTCCAAAGTCAGAAAGTAAAGTTGGGGAACGCATACTGGAAGCCTATGGAATCTCAACGGATACGATCCTTCAAAAGGTAAATCTGAAACTCCACAGAGGGGAAATTGTGGGGTTGGCTGGAATGGTTGGATCAGGCAGAACAGAATTAGCTAGGGCGCTATTCGGTGCTGATAAACTAACCTCAGGTGAAATTAAATTAATGGGTGAACGAGTTGAATTCAGTTCACCGGCTGATGCGATCCGAAAAAAAATTTCTCTTGTACCAGAAGATCGCAAGCAACAGGGATTATTCACTGCGCTTCCTATCAAAAATAACATCACCCTCCCGATATTGAAAAAGGTCTCACGTTGGTTTTTATTGAATCGCAAAATGGAAAGCTCCTTAGTTGAATCTTCAAAGAAGCAGCTATCAATTTCTATGGCTTCGGAGCATCTCGATGTTCAGTTCTTGAGCGGTGGAAACCAACAAAAAGTCGTATTGGCAAAATGGCTACATACCAAGCCAGAAGTAATCATCATGGATGAACCAACTAGGGGAGTTGATGTCGGAGCTAAGTTTGAGATCTATCAGTTGATGCGCCGACTTACTGAAGAAGGTATCGCGATTTTGATGATTTCCTCTGAACTTCCTGAAATTCTTGGATTGAGTGACCGAATTCTTGTTATGTCTGAAGGGAGAATTGTTGTTGAATTGGAACATGCTGAAGCTTCTGAGGAGAAAATTATTGAGTACGCGACGATGGGCGAATCAAAAGCAGCCTGAAAGATGAGAATGAAATGACACCTAAAAGTAATTTTCTTCAGAAACACTCTTTAATTCTAGTGGTTTACAGCCTTGTTTTTGTGCTGATCACTGTGGGGTCAATTTACTCTGAGCGGTTTTTGACCCTCCGTAATTTAACCAATGTTCTTCGGCAAGCAGCTTATTTGGGTACGGCTGCTCTCGGAGAGATGTTAGTAATTTTGACGGCGGGTATTGATCTATCGATTGGTTCACTTGTCAAATTAAGTGTTCTGGTTTCTGCAATTTTGATGGATGGAAATCCAGATAATGTAATGATGGCAGTAGGCTTGACGCTTGCCCTAGGACTGGGAGTGGGGCTCCTTCATGCGTTCTTTATCAATGAACTGAATCTCTCACCGTTTGTTGTAACTTTTGCCTCCCTATTTATTCTCCAGGGAATTTCTCTGACCATCACAACCAAACCAATAGGTCGTTCAAGCAAGGACTTTTTACTTCTCTACAGTCAAAAATTTTTAGAGGTTCCCATAATTGTCTATTTCTTTGGCTTGGTTACACTACTGGTCGCGTTTCTGCTGAATATGACGGTGTTTGGAAAGCATGTATACGCCGTAGGTGGAAACCTCACCGTTGCTGAGCTCTCTGGGATCCCAGTAAAAAAAATTCGTTATGGAGTTTACGGGATTTGCAGTTTGCTAGCTGCAGTTACAGGTTTGCTATGGTTAATGAGAATGGGGGTGGGGGACCCGGTGATTGGGAAAGAACTAGAACTTAATGCGATTATCGCTGTTGTGATTGGAGGAACTAGTCTTTTTGGAGGAAGGGGGACTGTTACCGGGGTGATCGGTGGAGTGCTTCTCCTCACATTTACTGATAATCTCCTTGTAGTACTTGGAGTAAATCAATTTGTGAGCGGGTTGGTCAAGGGCTTAATTTTTGTTGCTGCTGTCGCTCTCTATAAGCCGAGTGAAAGTTTTCAAAGAGCGACAGCTTAAATTATACTGAAAAAGGAGCAATTTGGCTTGAGCCAGCGACTGATCTCCCCAATACCACGAGAAAAATTATTTTCTCAGGTATCCTAGCTTCGACAACCTTTCTGCTGGGAAAAGAACTGGTCCGAACACATCATCGCTCCAGTCCTTATTGAAGTACTCCTGACCCTCAACATTTGAGAAGGTACCTGTTCCGGGAATATGATCGACAAAGTCAATAAATCGAGGAACCAGCCGTCCACGGAGTGTGTTGATTGCTGCATCCATACAGAGGACGATCATCGCATTAGGATATTGCCAAGCTCCATATTCCAAGTTGTTTTCTACAGCCTGTCTTAAAAATCCGTTTGCGAATTCACCACCACCCATCGGTGGAATTTTCATACCCTTGTCTAGATAGGCGCTTACAATTCCTTGAGACATTTGGGCGCCTCCAGACCAAATTCCATCCACTCCGCTTCCATGCTTAACAAGCCAGGTCTCCATCACTCGTTTGGCTTCTGCTGTAGACCAGTTACCTGGTTGAACATCAATTAGTTCAATACCTGGATATTTTTTGAAAGTAGCTTTACCTCCAGCTTCCATAATATCGGATGTACTAACACCGGGGATACCAGTCATCATCAGGACCTTCCCTTTGCCATTCAGACGCTTGGCTAGATACTCTGCGAGTCCTGCTCCACTGGCATAAAGATTAGTCCCTACCTCTGTCACAAAATTATCGGTTTCAACCGAACTTGCGCACAAAATGACGGGGACACCCTGAGCCATTGCACGTTCCACTGGGGCTGCCAATGCTGCAGCTCCCATAGGCACAAGAATGAGGGCATCTGGTTCCTGAGCAAGTAAGTCTTCAACTTGAGGAACCTGCTTGTCAGCTGATGCTTGTGCATCGGCGTAAAGAAGTTCTCCTACTACACTTGGGCCCAATTGCTCAGCATACCAGTTAGCATGCTCATCAAATAAAGCAGACCAAGAATTACTGGTTCCTTGAGCAGCAAGAGCAATGCGGTAGGGGCCATCCTTACGAAATTCGGTTGCGTCATATTTCTCACCTTTTCGCTTCAGTACACTCTGTAAGTAAGGTGAGGCACTAATTTCAGCATCTGTGAAGCTGTCAGCTGCAGAAACTTGGAAAGCTGTGGAAGCAAAAAGAATTGCTAATCCAGCTGCCATTCTTTTCATGAATTGGAATCTTTTTTTCACTTTACACTCCGATTGAGTTGAAAACTAAGGAGAAAACGGGAAAACTTATACTCCAAGAATTGACGATGTCAATCTAAGTTATCTTTCGTTGCAAACGCTGCGACTAGAAATTTTTGTCAGACAATCTGACCTAATTCACTAATTTCATGTGAAATTAGTCTTCAAACAAGATGCAAAATGGAAGAAAAATATTCAAACGCCGAACATCAGAAGCCTGTTGGAAAGATGAATCGAGAAGAAATAGATGTATTTCTTGCCAAGGGCTATACCTTGCGTTTAGCTTGTCTCAAGCCTGATGGGTCACCATTCGCGGTTCCTTGTTGGCATCATTGGGAAAGTCAGGAAGTTTGTGAAAATGGGTCATCCTGCGATTGCATTAATGGATGTTTCTGGGTCATTCCGAGAGCTCGTTCGAAATGGGCGGAATATCTGAAGAACGATCCTCGTTGTAGTTGGGTTGTGGATGATGATCAGACCATGGAAAAAGTCATTTGTGAGGGAGTTGCTGAACTGGTCGAAGAGAATGTAGTCGAAGGCAAATGGGTTGGGATCGCAGAGAAGATGGCAGTCAGGTATTTGGGACCCGATGGTCCGACCTACCTTGTGCCTACCCTGAATCAACCAAGGTGGCTTTTTAGACTCCGACCTACAAAATTAAGAAGTTGGCAGGGGGTAGGCTGGGCAAAGAGCTACTGGGTAAATTCTACGGGAGGACCGAGTTGGGAAGCTGCTCACCAAAAAAGTTAATTGAGCCGAGATTGGATCTCGATTTTTTCCAAGTAATTTTGAGTTAGTGATTGCTTGGGTCTCATCGAGATTGCTCTCAGGTCACTAGGCGTGTCGATATCCAGACCGATCCCATCTGAGAATTTTGTTCGGCAGGAAAGTTTCAATTGTAATCCCTGCCGAAGATGCTCCGCGTAACTATCTGTGCCGAAACAGAATGGCAAACGATCTGGTGGTGACAGAATTAAGCAGTTGGTTCCTCCCTTGTCACGTGATGGGACGATAGTCATCCCTCTTTTGACACTGTGGCAACTCACTAGATGCCGAAACTCCGCAGCTTTAGCCAATGGGATGTCTGCGGGGAACAGACACATAGTTCCAATATTATTGTTGAGTAACCAATCTGCGGCCTCCCCTGCGGCATGATTTAGCCCCAAGTCTGCTGAAGTCTGAAGATGGAGAATCCCTTTTCTCCTAATGATTGGGATCGCTTCCTCACAGTTTGTTGCCACCAACACCCCATCGAAAACTTCACTTGAAATTGCTGCTTCTAGAACATCCTCCAACATATTCAAAGAAAGAAGTTCTCGCTCCTCAGATGAAAGAATTGGTGCAAGTCGCTGTTTCGCTTGCTGAATTCGTTTGAAGGGAATAACTGCCCACACTGGCTCAATGATCAACGAAGAGGGGTGTTTCAAATAGAATTGGCAAACTGAAGTGTTTTCTCAGCCAGCTGAATCTTTGTTTCCAGATCATTCATTATCGTTTCAGCAACTAAAACTGAGATTCCAAGTTTTTCAATTTGTTTAGCCTCTTCTCGATCTCTCTTGTCTAGTACAAATCCATGAATCAACCCTTGGTAGTGCTTTGCAACGGTAGTTGCAGAAACTGGATAGCCAAGCTCTCTCAAATTTTTTGCGGCAGGTCCTTTGATCGCATCTCCACCAACAATAGGTGTGACTGCTACGATTTTCGCTCCCGATTCAGCGAATGCTTTTTTTAGCCCTTGGATTGAGAGAATTGGATCGATGCTGAGCAATGGATTTGATGGGCAGAAAATAATGCTCTGTAATTCTGTACTCCCAAGCGCTTTGGTCAATTCTTTTTGGGGGTAAGCAGATTCAGAACCTTGGAAGTGCAGATTTTGAATTCGTGGATTGCAGCGTTCCCGAACAAAATACTCCTGGAAATTTAAGACACCAATATCTGTTTCTACAATTGTACGTAACTGGTCATCGGTTGCAGGAATAATTGTCGCTCCAATGCCAAAAGTCCTTCTGAAATAGTCAGTGATTTCCGAAAGACTTTCACCATGCTGAAGACGTCGTGTTCGTTCTACATGTGTAGCTAAATCTCGGTCACCAAGCTGAAACCATATGTCCCCACCCAGTTCCTTCATCGCCGACATGAACTCCCACGTTTCATTTGCTAATCCCCAACCCTTCTCGATATCTGATTTTCCAGACAACGTATAGAGTAGGGTGTCGATATCTGGAGATATATGTAATCCAAAATGTCGGAAGTCGTCCCCAACATTGCCGATGACCATCAGGTCTTCAGATTGAATGATCTTTTCTAAGCCAAGAGCTAACTTAGCCCCACCGACACCTCCTGAAACTGCGATAAACTTTGGCGAGTTATTCTGCTTTTCGTTTTCCACTATCGAAACAAATCTTTCTCTTCAGGCCTGATTAGTTCTGAAGCTGGGATGTGCTGAGAACTTGTGCGATATCCCTCAATGAGTACAACAGGTAAACCCTCATCTGCTTGCCCCTGTATTAATGATGCTGCAGAAGCGAGC
>CAJXNF010000129.1 GCA_913056375.1 uncultured Pseudomonadota bacterium
TTGCTTGCCTACTTGGCGCCCTTTCAGTGTGAGATTTCTATGTTTGGTAGCGACTACAACGCTGATGAATTAGAGCAAGCACTGAAACAAGCAGACATCCTGGTTAGTACCGTTCCTGCCACTCCTCAAACCAACAATATTTTGGATGCGGTGCGCCTAGCTTTACTACCCAAACACGCAATTTTTTTGAATTTTGGTCGAAGCAACATCGTCGACACACCAACTTTGATCCAAATGCTGGAAACAGAACAGCTAGCTGGGGCTGTGCTAGATGTCACCGATGACGAACCTTTAGGTCCGAATGATCCGCTTTGGACTACTCCTAATCTCCTTCTGACTCAGCACACTTCTGGAGGGATGCCCCAAGAAACTGACAGGAAATTGGATTTCTTCGATAATAATCTTCAGCGATTTCAAAGAGGAGAAGAGCTGATCAACGAAATTGACCTTAGTAAGGGGTACTAAGATGCCATTGATTCGGCAAATAAGAACCTTATTACTAAGCTCCGCATACGCCCACGCAGAACATCCAGAAATTCTTGAGTGCTTCCCAAATGGTCCTAAACGAACGGTGGGAATGGTAGAAATCACTCTGGACAATGGAGTGAAGGGGGTTGGAGAAGGTTACCTCGCTGTGTTTGCTCCCGAAGTTTTCAGAGCCATTGTGGACTTGTGCAGACCCTATCTGGAAGGTACGGAGGCATTCGACCGCAAGGAGCGAGTTCGAGACTTGTGCAGAATCTGCGATTATTGGTCTCTGCAAGGGGCTGCACGACATGTGATCAGTGCTTTCGAAATTGCCTTGGTAGATGCCCATTCAAAAAGTCTAGATAAGCCCGCTTGGCAGCTTTTTACAGATTCTCCCGAAACAAGCATCCGAGCTTATGGGAGTGGCGGCATCTGTGATACCAAGGAGCACTTCACCCAAGAGATGGACATGCTCTCAGAATTGGGCATTGATCTCTTTAAAATTCGCTCAGTCAAAACGGATATTTATCGCACCGCTTGGGTTTTAAATGAAGCAAAAGACAGAGGGATGCAGGTAGGGGTAGACATGTGCCAAAATTTGGCAAATCCTCCTCAAGCGGTCAACGATGTCGTTCAGTTCATTGAACAAACTCAGAATCTTTCAGGCCAGGAAATGGCCTTTGTTGAGGAAGCAATTGGGCCTCATGATACCGAGGGCTTCAAAGAATTGAGAAAAAAGACTCGTGTTCCAGTTTGTGGAGGAGAAATCATTACCACGCCATGGGACATGATCAGCCGAATGAGAGATCATGTGTACGAATTTGTTCAGCCTGATGCCTCTGTGATTGGTGGTTTTTCTGCGTTGGAAGAGATTTTTGCAGCATCGGAGGAGACAAAAACGGCGGCAGTGGTTCATGCTTGGGGAGGGCCTGTCGCAATGATGGCCAATTACCATGCGGCATTTGGGCTGGGAGGAAAATTGGTTGAGTACCCTATGTTAGCCTTTCCTCTGGGGGATGTCTTGCTCTCAGATAGTTTACGCATTGAGAATGGGCACATCATCTGTCCAACCACCCCTGGAATTGGGATTGAGATCACTCCTGAAGTGGAAGCAGAATTCCCCTTTGATCCAGAAGCAGTTTACTCCTGCAAACTGCTCAATCGTGGCGCCCCTAGTGATGAATCTTGGAAAGACTGAAAGGTCAGAAAGTAATTCTCCGTTGAGCAACATAAGACCTCTCGAAAAAATTGATCGTTCCAGCCTCAGAGATCAGGTTCTCACTTCGATCAGAAACGCAATTATCACCGGAAAATTAAAGGCTTCCGATAAGATCTCGGAAGTTGAATTGAGTGAACAGCTGGGGGTCAGCCGAACTCCCGTACGGGAAGCCATTCGTACTCTGGAACTCCACGGCTTCATTGAAGTCCATCCGAAAAATGGGACCTATATCGCCAGCTTTGACTCAGAGGAGTTACAGGATGGCCTTCATGTTCGAGTTGCTTTGGAGGAATTAGCACTTAAACAGGCATTGGAGAGGATGAATTCCAGAGATTGGCAAAGGCACTGTGATCATCTCGAACGCTTGATTCAATCCATGTTTGCCGCCGCTGATGAACTGGATCCTGTCTCAGATATCGAACTCGATATGGAATTTCATACGTTGATGATGGACGCTGCACAAAACCGGATTCTCAGCCGAAGTTGGAAACTGTCAGGAGCTTCGAACTTCATTTGGTCTTTGGAGCACGTGCTTTACCCTCATACCAAAAATGAGCTGAGCGAACATGCCAATCGACATGTCTCATTGTTGGAGGTCTTAAGGGGCAGAAACTTGGAAGCCTGCTTGGATGCACTCAGGCATCACATTCTTCGTAAAATTAATGACATCCAGATTGTTGGTACCGAACAAGATTTCCAAAATGCTTAACAGGAAGGGATTTCACTTTAGTTTTTTGTTGCGTTGTTTTGATTGAGCATGCCTGGGCCGAAGATTCCGAGGATAACACAAAAAACTACGATCAACCCCAAAGCCCCTTGCAGCCCAATCAATTCGGCCAAAAATCCGATCGTCGGTGGTCCTAACAAAAACCCGCAGTAACCCAAAGTAGCAACTCCAGCGATTCCAGTCCCAGCAGAGACACCAGGAATCCGGCTCGCCTCTCCAAACATGATCGGGACAATGTTTGCCAAGCCAAACCCCAAGCAAGCAAAACCGAGCCAGGCAGAAAACGTGGTTCCCCAGACAAGCCCCACACCTAATCCAACTGCACCAAGTGCTGCAGTGAACCTGACGAGTTGAACCCTGCCGAGTTTCAGGATCACCCAATCACCAGTCAACCTGCCGATCATCATGGTCATCGTAAAGATCGTGAAGGTCAGAGCGGCTTGGCTTGCTGAGGCGCCCAAGACTGAGCTTGAATAGATTGCCGACCAGTCCACAGCAGTACCCTCTGAAACCATTCCTAGCAAACACAAAAGACCAAGCGAAAGAACTTTGCCAGAGGGTCTTACCAGTAATGGAGTTTTTTCACCTTTTTCTTCCTGACTGGAGGGAATCATCGAGAAGGACGAAGCTCCAAGGATCATCGTCAAAATCAAAGAGGAGAATGCTACGTGTTGGAGAGGTGTAAAACCCATAGTCAGGGCAAATGTTGCTGTCGCTCCTCCGGTCATTGCTCCCAGACTCCAGAGTCCATGGAAAGATGACATGATGGGCTTTTCCATTCCATTTTCCACAATCACAGCCTGAGCGTTCATCGCTACATCCATAGTTCCAATCCCTGCTCCAGCAATGATCAGAACGAGGATGATTATTGGAATCTGATCCAGCCAAAAAACCAAAGGAAGCAATAAAATCAGCAGACACCCTCCGACAATCACAGGAAGGCGGCTGCCAAATGAGTGGATCACCCTCCCAGCAACAAGCATCATTGTGACTGCACCGATGGCATGACACAACAACAGTAACCCCATTTCTGATTCAGTAAGCTGGAACTTATTTTGGAGCCAAGGCAGGTGGGGTGCAATGGAGGCAAATCCCATCCCGTTTGTAAAGAAAATAAACGAAATGGCGAGGCGTGCCTTGCGGAAAGACACCGCAGAATTATTCAAAGTTTCTTTTGTTCTGGAGTGAGGAAAGTAGAGAGAAGGATAAGCGCAACAAATTTTTATGTAGTTCTGAATTCAAGAACCAAACTTTTTGTTGCGCTTGCTAGGGGAAGGGTGAAATTTATTTTGGATCTTGCAGTCCGTAAGTCGAGAAACCTTTCATAGTTTCATCAATTTGAGCATCTGTCAGAATGTTTGGCCCACCGATCAACAAGCTATGGTAGTACTGCTTCGATATCGTCTCCAGTTCCACAGCCAGCCACATAGCTTTGTCCAACGAAGTGCCTGTTGCAATCATCCCATGATTCGCCAATAAGCAACAATTTCTGTCTTCCAAAGCCTCCAAAGCATATTGGGACAGCGCTTCAGTACCGTATCGAGCATAGGGTGCACAACGGATCGTTGGTCCACCTGCAGCTGCAATCATGTAGTGGCAGGCTGGTATTCCCCGACCTGTGATCGCAATCGTGGTCGCATACGTTGAATGAGTGTGAACCACTCCGTTCACTTGTGGGCGTGACTTGATGATGTCCAAGTGAAAACGCCACTCTGTTGATGGCTTCATGGGGCCTTCCCAACTTCCGTATTCTCCCTCTAAGGGCATAGAAGCAATCATTTCTGGTTTCAATTGCTCGTACGGAATCCCGCTTGGAGTGATCAACATCTGGTTCTTGTATCTGGCAGAAATATTCCCAGAGGTACCTTGATTGAGCCCTGTTGCGTTCATCCAGAGACACTTGTCAATGATTGCTTGTCGTAATTCTTTCTCGGCCTTGGTCATGGAAAGGGTGCTCCAATTGGGGGTTAATTGATTCTTAACTCAGTAATTGAGTCATGGAGGATTACAATTTTAAAAAAAGCATTTTTCAAAAATAACTAAATTCTATTTTTCAACAGATGGTCAACAAGCTCTACAAATCCAGCTCCACTTTCTTGCCGCGTCACCCAAGTTGGGGGGTGTTGCAGATGATTTTTGAAATTTTGCACATTGGCCACGCCGACAGCATTTGGGAAGTACTGGAACATCGGTTCGTCATTCGGGCTATCACCAACAAAAATAAACTTCTCTCGTTGTTCGCTCAATTCGAAGCCCAATTGTGAACTGACAAACCACTGGCATGTCGAGAGCTTATCATAATCCCCGAACCAACCGTTGACATGAATTGATGAGATTTTGGCAACAGCACCAGCGTCTTCAAATATTTTTTTAATTTTCAGTACAGCTTCGTTTGGAAGAGGAGCTACATCTTCACAAAAGTCTACCGCCAAATCTGCTTCACGGTAGGCCTGATCTGCACTGATTGCTGAACCAGGAACCTTTTGGAGAATTTCCTTTTTGAGGGAGGCAAGTTTTGTTTGGTCCTCGAGTCGTCGTTCCTTACTTCTTACATAACATCTGCGCATCTTCGCAGCCTTTCGATCGTAAGCAAAATAGAACGCTCCGTTTTCTCCCACAACTCCATCAACTGGCCAGAAGCGCGCAATCATATCACACCACCCAGCTGGTCGACCTGTGATGGGTATGGTGACTAAGCCAGCTTGATGAAGCTTTTCAATTGCAAGGTATGCTGCTCCTTCCAAGCGACCATCAGTGGTCACTGTGTCATCAATATCAAAGAAAACTCCCCGAAGATTTTGACAAACTTCTGCTGGAATATGATTGATCAGGCGCAATTCATCTCCTCTGAGGCGAAATCTTCCAATAATCCAGCATCAGCAGCAATATCTAGGAAAGAGAAGCGGTTCCGCATCTCTCGGCAATGGACAATCGCATCGCGATACAGGTCTGCATCTACTCCAAGCTGCTTATAGTTGACGGGCCCACCGGAGGACTTGAGCATCTCTTCCATTTCATCAACTGAAATCAAAAACGGCTGCACTTCCGCTTTCAGTTCTGTCCATATTTCCTGCAATCTCTCATTAGCCTGCTCCAAGGATGCACCTTCAAAGGACTTCTTGACAAACTCATCTCTACATTGTTTGGCTATTTCTTTGCCCATTCGCCTTTCCATATCTGGCAAATCAATGATGGTTGACTTCAGCGTTGGGGGTTTATCGGAACGGAGTAACTTGCTTTGAAGTCTGGCCATCGTTAGTGAAGCCACTCCGACTTGTTGTCCATGAAGAGTTCCAGGGTGTCGGTCTCCTGCGAAGCAATCTAAGTAATGTGAAATCTGGTGTTCGCCCATCGATCCGGAGTTAGAAACTCCTGAAAACGAGACACCAAGTCCTCCAAGAGTGAGTACACGATGTAGATATCCAGTCGCTTCGATGTCTCCAATTGCTAAGTTTCCTGCTCGGGAGTTCAATTCTGGTTCATCTTTTTCCTGGATCGTGTAAGGCGATTGGAGGTACAAAGAGCCCAACAAACGATGAGAAAGCCACCAATCAACTTGAGCAACAGAACGACAGAGGCAATCGCCAAATCCAGAAGCGGCAAGATAGGCTGGGGCTTCAGCTGAGACTTCCAGATCCACAAAGAATCCTGCTGGAGCATGAGAGGGCAAAGAGATCTTTAGACCAGAATCCAATCTCATCGAAGCAGTCGTGGAAGTGTAACCGTTCATTGAACCAGCCGTGGCGAAAACAGCATATCTTTGACCGTTCAGCATAGTTGAATGCTTGCAGACATCGTTGATAGTCCCTGATCCAACTGCTACTACCCCATCATATGTGGCAATTTTTTTTCTCAAGTCTTCCACATATCTGAGGTCTGCGTGAGGACTTTCCAAAACCAACACATCCAACTCACCTGTTGCCTTGAAAGCTTCCTTGATTCTCCTACCCAGGGCCTCATATGTTGTTTGATCACAAACCATCACAAGGTTTTTATTAAAACCAACATCAGCAAGCAGATCTACTTCTATACCAGCTAGGTTCTTTTTAATGACGATTGATTCAAAAGGGACTTTGGCCATTTCTTGAGTCTCTTGGTTAAACCACCTGCCTGCAACCAAGTCATCAATTAGTTCTGTCCAATTATCCATAAATCACAATTTAATTGGTAATTTGTTGGAAAAACACAAATAACACTTCAAAGTATCTTTTGTTTTTCAAATGTCAATGAAACTTAAACAATGTCAAATCCAACTTGACTGTCCGTGATGATAAATGTCAAATCCAAAAAAATAATAAACTTCTTCCTGAAAATCAGAATCTAAGTCGTACTTAGGCAACTATCGAAAGAATGAATATAAAATTTCGAAAGAAAGAAGCCCCACCAGAATTTCAGGATGTGGTCACTTGGGCTGCATGGCTCTATTACATTGATCAGATGACACAGATCGATGTTGCCAAGGTTCTCGGGGTTTCCAGGGCTTCGGTTGTAAATTATCTTCAGGAAGCTCGTGACAGAGGGCTCGTATCAATCCAGTTCGATCAAAAGTCGATTTCAGAAACTGTCATTTCGAAATCACTCCAAGCCAAATACAAACTCAGTGGCTGTGTAGTTATCCCAAAGGCAGTTGAGGAATCGAATTTATCTGAGAGACTGGGAGTTGCGGCTGCAAGAGTTTTATTAGGTATGTTGAAATCTAACGATGTGATCTCTGTAGCTTGGGGCAAGACTGTACTAGCGGCTGCCCAAGCAATTCCACGAAGCCAATTGGATAACCTCACAGTAGTTCAAGTCGTTGGTAGTTTTCATTCGACAGTTGAATTCTCTCCAGAGTTTTGCACATCCGTGCTTGCCAACCGCCTTAACGCCCGCTGCATGAATTTTCTCGCACCAGCAATTCTTTCCTCGAAAGGCCTTAAAGAAGAATTATTGAAAGAAGAGGTTCTCGTTAACCAATTCAAGACTATCAAGTCTTCCCGAATTATTGTTTTTGGAATTGGAGAGCTTGATCTCCAAAGCACAGTCGTGAGAACAGGTTTTCTGAAGGCTACTGAGCTTGAAAGATATCTTGCGCAAGGAGCGATTGGTACAATTCTCGGCAGAATGCTCAAC
>CAJXNF010000130.1 GCA_913056375.1 uncultured Pseudomonadota bacterium
AGGCTATCAATGCGATTACGCAAGACTTCCAGCGCTTGTGTGATTGCATTCTCTTGAATGCGAGTTAACTCTTCAGGGAGAAGTGTCAACGTTGTCCGGTTGTTGGGTTGCTCTGCTGCCGTGAACTGAACCAGTAAGCGATCGTAGGGGGATTCGGTCAGATTGACGGTCTCCCCCTCTTCCATCTCCAAGATTACAACGTTGTTCTCTTGGCGGACTTCGACAAATTTGACGTAGTTATCCAGCAGCAAATCTTCCAACTCCTGGGCGGTACGGCTGACTGTTTCCTTGACAGCTTCTTCAACCTTGATCTCAATATCGAGGTACATTCCCCCTTGGAGATCTAGCCCCAGGTTCACACGATTTGGATGTTGTTGAGGATCAACCCCAGGCTGGTAGGCTTGATAAGTGGGCAGACTGTAAAAAACAGCTGCCGCAAAGACCAACATGATCAGCAAGCCTTTGACACGTACATTCATGGGTAGTGTTTATTTAGATCTGAAAACGAAGAGTTTCGAGGAGAGCCTGTTCAAGACTCATCCTTGGAATCGCTATCTGAAGAACTGGCGTCCTTAGCTTTCTGAAGAACACGGGAAACTTGTCCACGATCCATCTGAATCCTGACCTTGTCCGCGATTTCCACGGTGATCGTGTCTTCTCCGAGCTTGAAAATCGTCCCGTGAATACCGGAGTTTGTCACGACTTTATCGCCCTTGCCTAGGGCATTCAGCATGGCTCGCAATTCTTTTTGGCGCTTTTGCTGTGGTCGGATAATCAAGAAATAAAAAATTGCGAAAATCAGAATAAGGGGGCCAAACTGCACGAGCATAGCGGTTGTGTCACCGCCGGCCATAGCTGCATCCTGCGCCCAAGCTTCACGAATAAAGAAATCCATAGAAAGTTACTCCAATGTGCTAAGAGTCTAAATCTGGGAAAATAGCAAAAGCTCAATAGATTATCATAAACTAGCTGCAAGCGCTATGCTCAAATTTACTTGTAGCCTTTCCTGCTGAGCTACTCTTGAATAGAAGAGAGCGTTATCGGCTATTGCCGGGCGTTCTTCGTGCAGTACCTTCGGGCAAAACAAACCTCCTGAATCCAACCATCACTTGCTGGGACCGAATGCCGACTTGGAATCTTGTATTTGACATCGACTTTACCCTCACTGGAGATCTGCCATCGTTGCGTAAACTTGGGCAAAAACTCGAACGTCTCCAACAAGCAGACCAGGCTCGGGTACTGTTCTGCACAGGTCGGCCTTATCCTGATGTGCTCCATGGATTGAAGCACGAGGAGTTACCTCAGCCAGACGCCATTATTGCTCAAACGGGAGCTGAACTTTATCTACCTCCTTTTGGGAGTTTCTCGACACCACTTCTCGATTGGCAACTGCAACTTGAGAAGTTTGGCTTCTCGGTGGAGGAAGTTCATCAGCGATTGATTGACTTGAATGATGTGATCAGCTTGGAAGCAGCCAATTGCCAGACCCCCCACAAGGTCTCGTACGCGATTATGGATCCCAAACAGCCGCTTGCGTGGCTAGCCGAAATTTCAAGGCGCATGGTGGAGCCTGTTGGACGCTACCAAGTGATCTGTGCTGCTTTTGGAGAAAGTTACTATGTCGATATTTTGCCAGGGATGGTCAACAAGGGGAAAGCACTGCGCTACCTATTGGAATTACTGAAATGGCAGAAAGCGAACACAATTGTTGCTGGAGACAGCGGTAACGACCAGTCAATGTTTGACGAAGGTTTTCGGGGGATTCTCGTGGGCAATGCTCGGCCAGAAGTCAAAGAATATTTACAGAAATTTCCAGCGGAGCAGTTCTACCAAGCGCAGCAAAATTATGCGAAGGGTGTGTTGGAAGGCTTGGCTCACTGGCAGGTTCCAACCTTTGAGATTGATAGGACAGGTATCCGAGATTGAAAACTACATGGGTATTCGTAGATCCTTTCAGGCTAGCTGCAGAGGAACTTCCTGGAGTATCTGTTCGAGGTTGCTGCAAAGCCGTTCCGCTTCAGATTCTGGAAAAACCAGTGGGGGTTTGAACTTGATCACATTATGATCCGGCCCATCTGTACTGAGCAGGAATCCTTGGGCTTTCATCCGCTCCACAACATAGGTTGCTCGGGCTGCGCAAGGTGCTCTTTGTACGGGATCAGCAACGAACTCCATACCAAGAAAGAGACCCTCCCCACGAACTTCTCCCAGCGCTGGACACCACTTTGACATTCCCTTCCAGCGTTCAAGCAGATCATTCCCCAAGGTCAGTGCATGTTTTTGGAGATCTTCTTCTTCAATCACATCCAGTACGGCGTTACCCACTGCTGCAGAAACAGGATTTCCACCAAAGGTGTTGAAGTATTCCATTCCGTTGGCAAAGGCTTCTGCAATTTCGGCAGTGGTGATCACAGCAGCGAGAGGATGTCCATTGCCGATCGGTTTTCCAAGAGTAACGATATCTGGAACGACTCCCTGTAGTTCAAATCCCCAAAAGGTTTTTCCCACCCTACCAAAGCCAACCTGTACCTCATCGGCGATGCACAGACCACCCAGTTTACGAATTCCTGCATAAGCGGTCTGTAAATAATTTTCTGGAAGAACAATCTGTCCTCCACAACTCAGAATTGATTCGCAAATGAACCCAGCCAACCCGGTTTCGGATTTTGCGAGTGATTCTGCGTGCTCAATGACCTTTTCCCCATAGGCTGAGCCTGGATCAGTATGATGCTCCCTGTACACTCCTCGATACGTATCAGGCATGGGAGTGGTTCTTACCCAGTCTGGTGCTCCTTTTCCACCAGGCCCATTGTGCTTGTAAGGACTCAAGTCGATGAGAGATTTTGTATGACCATGATAGCCAACGTCCACCACCACCATCCCCTGCGCTTGGGTGTAGGCTTGGGCTAGTCGTAGCGCTAGTTCGTTGGCTTCACTGCCAGTACAAACCAAGAAACAGACGTTTAGTGGCTCCGGAAACAAGCCACACAAGCGCTCTGCATACCTGACGAGTTCCGGGTGAAGGTAGCGGGTATTTGTGTTGAGTAGGCCACTTTGTTTTCTTTGGGCTTCGACAACCCTGGGATGACAGTGCCCGACATGAGCAACATTGTTCACACAGTCAACAAAGCGACGCCCGAGAGAATCAATCAGGTAGACTCCCTCTCCTCTTAAAATAGTGAGCGGTTCTTTGTAGGACAGAGAGAGATTGCGTCCCATGATGTGGAGGCGTCTGGCCAATAAATCTTGTGGCAGGCCTTCCGGTTCTACCCAGGATTGCTCTTGGATTCCGAGTAAACGATAGGGATTGGGACTAATCTCCTTCCAGAAACTTTGTTCGGAAGGCAAGGCGACACCCGGGAAATCGGTTTCCCATCCCATTCGATGACCGATCACCTGCAAGTGCAGATGCGGAGGCCAGTTGCCATTTCGGGGTGATGCTCCGATCCTCGCAATACGAGTCCCGGCTTGGACGAAGTCTCCCGGTTGCCAGAGTTCTAGGCACTCTGGATCAAGATGGCCGTAGAGCGTGAAGAATTTCTCTCCATTCAGATCCTCATGCTGCAACATGAGTGTAGGGCCATAGTCCTGTTCTTGGGCGTTATCATGAACCGTGACGAAGGTCCCATCCAGTGGAGCAAATATGGGCGTTCCAGCTAGTCCGAAAACATCCAGTCCCAGGTGTACGGTGCGCGATTCTAGATCCTGCTGAAACTCAGGTGCCGTGTAGCAAAGTCGAATCTCATCATAGAGTCCAAGAGCGAAGATCTTTTGTGCATTTTCAATGGCTTGTTGAATGCGAGCAGACTGTTCCTCAACGTCACCACTCAGCCAATCGCTGGTAGGGCTCTCGATTCCCAGTGGCAAGGGCAGAGTGTTGTCGGGAGTGAGAGCTTGGCCCATCACCGGAAAAAACATTTGTTTTTCCAAAATAGTTTCTAGAGAAACCTTTCGGTGGATAGGGGAATGACCACAGGCGAATCTGGAGCGGGCGATACCCTCCTCCAGTGAGAGAGCATTTAAGCGTTGAAGTAACTCTCGAATTGGTTGCTGACTGATCAAGAGATATTCATTTTCCGGCTGCTCCTGAATTTGTTTTGCAGCCATCACGATGCTCACACCGAGTCGCATGAGTGCCATTGGCCAGACAAACTCAGCCTCCTGCAAAGAGAGTGGCCTGGCTTGACTGAAACCACTGAGCGTTGCCTGCAATGCTTTCCAAGGAGCTATTTGACCAAGAAGAGTATAGGCCAAAGTCACTGCTGCTTCTGCGCAAGTCCAAGAAACAACCATGTCGCCAAAGTCGATCAAGCTCAACTCTGGAGGTCCTTCAAGCCCACCATGGACCAGTACGTTGTAGTCATTGGCGTCGTTCTGAATCAGGGAACGAGGTAAGTCTCTCTCCAGAGGTCGTCCATACCTATCGTATAAGCGTAGGGCTTGCTCCAGAAAATTCTTGAGTAAGGGATCCGTCACCAGGGAAAGACCTTCTTCCACAATTTGCGAAGCTTGATCAGGGTGCCACCGCAATTCTGGATGGGGATCTGGAACAGTAAGGGTAGAGAGCGAAGTGGCAACTCGTCCCATCAAGTGACCAACGGAATGAAAAAGTTCGGTAGTAAGTGGTCGGAATTTGGCGAGGGGAATGCCTGGCTGCCAGCTTTGCAAGCGTAACCAGCAGGCACTCCCATTCTGTAAGCTTCCCTGGGAAATAAAACGTCCAGCCTGATCCGCCAGTGGGTTTGGTACCAGACCGCCCAGTATAGAGTTCAGATGCTGCATCGCTCGAATTTCAGTCTTCAGAGTCTCCAGAGGAACCTCAGCATTCACCACTTTGAAAGTGTTTTTCTCTCCGCTTGCTAAGCAGAGTTGAAAGTTACGGTCTCTTTCCCCAGGCAGGGCAACCAGTTGCCCGGTCAAGCCGTAGTGTTGAGCAAGCAGTTCCAGCGCTTCTGCTTCAGTAAGTTGCGGAGGTGTCATTTTTTTGGAATAGGCGTGGTTCTTCGTTCCAGCCACTTGAGCAGACTGGCAGCCGCAAGGGTAAGCACGACGTATAGAATCGCGGCTGTATTGAACGGAGCAAAAGGAAGAAAACTACTCGCTTGGAATTCGCGCATTCGTTGGGTGGCATCGCGAACTGAAAGAATGGACAGGAGTGCCGTGTCCTTCAGCATTGCGATGAATTCATTGCCAAGTGGTGGAATGACGATGCGCAGGGCCTGTGGCAGAATAACCAATCTGGCGGTTTGCCATCGGTCGAGTCCAAGTGTTCGGGCTGCCTCTACCTGCCCTTTGGGAACAGCCTCGATGCCAGCCCTGAAAATCTCAGCCATGTAGGCCGAGTAGCCCAGACAGATTGCAAACACTCCCCGGATCATATTGGGCAGGTCAATAAACCCATCGGTGGCTTGTTTGACAGCGCCACTGAGTGGCAATCCCACGTAGAGGATAATCACCAGCATGGGAATCCCACGTAGGATATCAATATAGAACTCAGCAAAGACAGCTAGTGGATGCATCCGGTGCTGCCATCCTCCGAAGGTCAGCAATCCAAGTAAAAAGCCGAAGACACCAAAGACCATTGCGGGTGTTCTGTACTCATCGGCTAGAAACTCGGTGCGCCAAAGAATGGGGGCTTCTGCAGGAAGGGCTGATTCTGGGATAAAAGCGGCGCTGATTCTTTTGTCTTCTGCATAGAGCTTCAGAGCTTGCTCAACATCCCTAGCAGCGCGGATCTGCATCTCCACACCATTGTCAAACTCACCGTAGCGCAGCGTGTCTGCTAAACGTTGTGGAGTGTCCTTGATGAAAGCAGCACGTCCTTCTGTGGTTCCAATCAAGACATACTGTTCTTGTGGCATTTGGGAGAAGATCAACCCAATGCCCAACAGTAGTCCGGCAATCACTCCGTAGCGTCGATAAATGTTGGGGTTGGGCTGCAGGGATAGCATTCCCGCTAGAACCAGTCCAAGGATAGCGGAGGCCACATAAGCGAAAATGGCTGCTCGGAGGGTCAGCAATAAACCAGTAGCGAAACTCAGTCGTGCAACCAGAATTAAGAA
This sequence comes from uncultured Pseudomonadota bacterium, assembly GCA_913056375.1. Classification (GTDB taxonomy): domain Bacteria; phylum SAR324; class SAR324; order SAR324; family NAC60-12; genus JCVI-SCAAA005. The sequence goes on from CAJXNF010000130.1 coordinate 6,063, forward strand.
GAGTAGGCTTCCTCCTTGGAGGATCAGCAGTAAACGCCAAATCCAACGGTTGATAGTCTCTGGCAATTTCTTACTGAGACCGACTGCACCGAGCAAGGTAGTCCCAAGAAGGTAGGGCCACCGCAGAGTTTCCAGCCATCCCTGCATCCAAGCCTGTCCCTCTGGAGTAAGGGCTGGATAATTGACTTTGGGATCTCGGAATGGGTTGCTGCGAGCATCCAGTAGGTCTCCAATCACCGAATCCCAGAAAGGCGCCAGATCCCATCGTGTGAGGAGCCAAGACATCAGCAATAGGTGCAGCACCAGTCCCAACCAGGAGACTTGATGAGGATAGGCAAGCCAACTGGGCGATTTGCGAGCAAGAAAGATGGGGATCAATCCGCTCAACAACCCCAAAAGCAAAACCAGGAAGATTTGAAAGACTTCTGCAGCACCTTCCTCAACACCAACGATGAAGGCGAGGGAGCGGCTGTAGTTGGTGGAAGTGGCGAAGAGATAGATGAAGAAGGGCGCGCTGGCCAGCAGCACAAGATTGCTGGCCCGAAGCTGAAGCCACTCCGGGCCGATGCGCCTTGGTGAAGGGTCGGTCATGAGGCGCGAGTCAAATTATTCGCTCCAGTATTTCAGGACGAGCTTATCGAGCGTGCCGTCAGCTTTGACTTGGGCAAGACCGGTGTTGAAGGCGTCAACCATCCCATCCCCCTCACGGAAAACCAGTCCCAGAGGATCACTATTGAGACCACGAATGCCGACAACCAATTCACCGGCAAATTGCTGCTCATAAGCTGCGGCGGAAGTACCGTCAATCACCAGACCATCGACATCTCCATTACGCAGGGCCTGAACCGCAGCAGCAAAGGTGTCGAAAAGAGCGACATTGTTACGGCCAACCAACTCTTCGGCGAGTTGAGCATTGGTGGTTCCAGTTTGTGAAGCCAACTTTCGACCAGCTCCTTTCATGTCATCCAGTGTCATACCCTCGTCATCAACACGGACCATGATTGCCTGGCTAACCACGAGATATGGATCACTAAAGTCCATTTGCTTGTCGCGTTCTGGTGTGATGGAAACACCAGAGACAACCATATCGAATTCGCCCTGCTGTAGCGCAGCAAAGATTCCATCCCAGGCAGTGGTCACGAACTGGGGTACACAGTTGATCCGCTCACAGATCGCATCAACCAAATCCACATCAAACCCAATAATCTCTCCAGTTTTTTCATCCACCATCTCCATTGGAGGATACGTGGTGTCGGAGCCAATCCGGAGTACTTTACCACCTAGGTCAGCGGCGTGCACCCAACCGGCAAAAAGCATTAAAGTTGCGGCAATGATGAATCTTTTCATAAGGAATCCCCTGCTGAGAAGTGAACGTTGAAACGAAACTGCCATGAACGACCGACGGACTGTTATAGGGGAAATCATGACTTGGATGCAAGTAAAACTAGCC
>CAJXNF010000131.1 GCA_913056375.1 uncultured Pseudomonadota bacterium
TCTCCACTAGCTATGATTTCACGAGCATGTAGAATAAACGGATAACCGCTGTAGTTGTAAGTTACGGCAAAAAGACGGCCTTTCTCCTTGACCAGTTCAGATAGTCCCTCGGTGTCCGCAAGATGAGCAGCCAACGGTTTGTCACAAATCACGTGGATTCCAGCTTCCAGAAAGGCCTTGGCAATCGGGACATGCAGATGATTTGGGGTAACGATCACGACTGCCTCAATTCCATCAGGACGAGCCGCTTCCTGCTGAGCCATTTCGTGGTAGCTTCCGTAACAACGATCCGTAGCAATTCCAATCGCTTGACCGGAACGCTTTGAACGCTCGGCTTCTGAACTCAAAGCCCCTGCAACCAGCTCAAAACGGTCATCAATACGAGCTGCAATGCGATGCACTGCTCCAATAAAGGCACCTTCGCCACCACCCACCATTCCATAGGGAATGCGTCGGAAGTTCGAACTGGTTTCATGCGCTTCAATCGTCATGTAATCCTCCAAAATTTATTTTAGTAATGAAAAGATTCTTTGATCAGTGACCGGTTGTCGGGGCCAACAGGCAGTTTGATTCTTCGAGCGAGGATTCAAGCTGGATGGTTGCATGCTCAATCTCAAAGTGATCATGCAGATGCTGCTGAATCTGGTGGAGCAAGGCGTTATCCAGTGATTGCTGATGCACCACCAAATGAACGGTCAGTGCAACCTCACTGGTACTCAACGGCCAAACATGCAGATCATGCAGACGGTCTACCTGTTCCAAGTTAGCCAGATACTGGCGAATGCCCTGTACATCAATGTTTCGAGGTACTGCATCCAGTGCATAATCCAGGGAATCTTTGAGTAGGCTCCAACTGCTGAAAATGATGAAACTGGCCACCAGCAGACACAGGACTGGATCAACCCAGGGCAATTCCTGCCAAAGCATTAGCAGCCCACCAAGCACAACCGCTAGAGAGATCCCCGCATCCGCCGCCATGTGCAGAAAAGCAGCCCGCAAATTAAGGTCATGGTGTTGACCACTCACGAACAGCAGAGCTGTGACTGTATTGACCAGCACTCCAACTCCAGCCACCACAATGACGGTCAAGCTTGTCACCGATTGTGGTGCAAAGAGTCGCTGAAAAGCTTCCCAGCCAAGAGCACCTGTGGCAACCAGAAGCATCAACGAACTCAACAAGGAAGCCATCACAGGCACCTTGCGCCATCCGTAAGTTCGATTTGCTGTAGCAGGAGCTTTTGCCAGATAACTTGCACCCCAGGCAAGCAGTAGTCCTGCAACATCACTCAGGTTATGACCAGCATCTGCCAGTAAAGCGAGCGAATCTGAGAGTAATCCGAAAAAGAACTCCACGACCACGAATCCCAAGTTCAGCGTTACCCCCAGCGCAAAAGCTCGGTTGTAATCACCAACATGGTGTGCGTGATCGTGTGCCATTGTGTTTTCGGTAGCTAGACTGCCTTTTAGTTTAGACCCAGCATCCGCCGATTCGCTGCCTCATCTGTCCCACCATCCGCAAAGTCATCAAAGGCCTTTTCGGTAACCTCGATGATATGGCGTTGAATGAAGGGAGCACCTTCCGCAGCACCTTGTTCGGGATGCTTCAGACAGCATTCCCACTCCAGCACTGCCCAGCCTGGGAAGTCGTACTGAGCCATCTTGGAGAAGATCCCTGGGAAGTCCACCTGTCCATCCCCGAGAGAGCGGAAACGACCTGCACGGTTGACCCAGGACTGGTAACCGCCATAAACTCCTTGTCGACCAGTCGGGTTGAATTCTGCATCCTTGACATGGAAGATCTTGATCATGTCGTGATAGATGTCGATGTGCTCCAGATAGTCCAAGGCTTGCAGGACATAGTGACTGGGATCATAAAGCATTCGACAGCGGGGGTGATTGCCCGTCCTTTCCAGCAGCATTTCAAAGGTCACCCCATCATGGAGATCTTCGCCTGGATGAATTTCGTAGCAAACATCAACTCCGGCATTTTCAAACGCATTGAGGATGGGGGTCCAACGCTTGGCCAACTCGTCAAAGGCCGTCTCGACAAGTCCTGCAGGTCGCTGTGGCCAGGGATACATGTAGGGCCACGCCAATGCTCCTGAGAAGGTAGCGTGTGCAGTCAGTCCAAGGTGTTGGGAAGCCTGAGCTGCCATAAACAACTGATTGACAGCCCACTCTTGTCTGGCTTGCGGGTTACCGCGAACTTCGGGGGCCGCAAACCCATCGAATGCGTCATCATAAGCTGGATGAACAGCCACGAGTTGGCCTTGCAAGTGCGTGGAGAGTTCAGTGATTTTCAGTCCATGAGAAGCCGCAACCCCGGCGACCTCATCACAGTAGGTCTTGGAAGCTGCTGCTTTTTCCAGATCGAAGAGACGCTTGTCCCAACTCGGCACCTGAACTCCTTTGTAGCCGAGACCGGAAACCCACTGACAAATGCTGTCAAAGCTGTTGAACGGTGCCTGATCGCCCGCAAATTGGGCCAAGAAGATAGCGGGACCTTTAATGGTTTTCATGAGAAACCCCACAGTTGGCGTGATGCAATTTCGTCCCAAAGAATTAAGACCTTGGGATGGATTTAGAGGAGAAGCTCACAAGGGAGCAAACGGCCGAATCGTAGCGCTCTGGACGAAGGAAGGCAACGCCCAAATCAGAGCAAACGCTACGATTTGTGATTTTTCCTCAGAAAGAATCAAAAAATGGATCCGTTAGCCAAGTTGCTACGCCCCAAAAAACTAGAGGAGGTCTTTGGTCAGGAGCACCTCTTGATCCACCAACAGGCTCTGTTACAAAAAGGATCCTTTATCCTTTGGGGTCCACCAGGTTGTGGTAAGACGACCATCGCAAGGATCATCGGGGAGCAGCCAGGTATTCGATTTTTTGCCATCTCTGCGGTCTATGACGGTGTTGCGGAGTTACGAAAAGTTTTTCGTCAGGCCGAGGAAGTGTCCTTACTCACTTCAAAATCGATTCTGTTCGTTGATGAAATTCATCGTTTCAATCGAGGCCAGCAAGATGCGCTGCTCTCAGCGATTGAGGAAGGACTCCTCCGGTTGATCGGGGCCACCACGGAGAACCCTTCATTCTCATTGAATGCTGCCTTGCTCTCACGCACTCAGGTACTCACCCTCAAGCCATTGGACGAGGATGCACTCGAGTCCCTGCTGAAACGTGCGGCAGATCACACCAAGCGACCACTTCCACTCGAAGCAACTGCTCGTGAAAAGTTACTGCAACTCGCTGATGGAGATGGACGTTACCTACTAAATCTGGCAGAAATTCTCTATGATCAACCAGAAGCCACCAAACTGAACACAGATCAAATGTTGGAGTTGGTACGCCATCGGGCACCGCAGTATGATCGAGCTGGGGACCAGCACTACAATTTGATCTCAGCGCTACACAAATCCTTGCGAGCCTCCGATTGCGACGCTGCTCTGTATTGGTTGGCGAGAATGATGATTGGTGGCGAAGACAAGGCTTACATTCTGCGGAGATTGACCAGGATGGCGGTTGAAGATGTTGGGTTGGCGGCCCCTGAAGCAATGGGACGAGCCTTGGAAGCTTGGAATTGCTATGATCGACTGGGTAGTCCTGAGGGAGATCTGGCTTTGGTGCAACTTACAATTTTTCTGGCTACCGCACCCAAATCAAATGCTGCCTATCTGGCTTGGAAGCAGGCCCAGCAACTAGCTCAGCAGTATGGTTCGCTCATGCCACCCAAGCACATCTTGAATGCCCCAACGAAGCTGATGCGTGACGAAGGATACGGTCAGGGCTACCAGTATGATCACGATGATCCAGATGGGTTTTCGGGACAGAATTGCTTTCCAGATGAAATTCCTCGTAAACAACTCTATGCGCCTGTGGAGCGAGGCTATGAAAGAGAAATTGCCAAACGCCTGGCCTACTGGCAAAGGCTACGTGAGCGCAAAGCAAATCAGGGCTGAACGATGTTGGTGAATGAAACCTATTACAAATACGATTTTTATACTTGATTGAACAAACATTGAAACAGTATGGAGAATTCGTCATGACGGTTGAGGTCGGAGTCATCATGGGTAGCAAATCGGACTGGGAAACCATGCGGCACGCCTGTGAGGCTCTCGCACAGTTTGATGTGCAATTTGAAAAACGCATTGTGTCAGCTCATCGCACACCTCAATTGATGGCAGAATACGCGAATCAGGCTGCCAAAAGGGGCTTAAGAGTTATCATCGCTGGGGCTGGGGGAGCCGCGCACCTGCCGGGAATGGTTGCAGCTCAAACTCTGGTTCCCGTGATCGGGGTTCCTGTCAAATCTTCATCATTGAGCGGCTTGGACTCACTTCTATCCATTGTGCAAATGCCCCGTGGGGTCCCTGTCGCCACTGTGGCCATTGGTGAGGCAGGTGCGTTCAACGCTGGTTTGCTCGCAGTACAAATGCTCGCCGTCTATGATCAGGATCTTCACGCTCGCTTGGAGGACTGGCGGAACCAAACCCGTGACACTGTTCTAGCGACAGAATTACCATGATGGGCCCAACCATCGGACTGCTGGGAGGTGGTCAACTTGGACAAATGCTGATTCTGGCGGGTCTACCTCTCGGGCTACGCTTTGTTGTTTGGGATCCAGACCCCGGCAGTCCAGCCGGTAGGCTTTCTACCAGACATTTTTGTAAACCTTACGATTCAAAAGAAACCCTTGAGGAATTCACCAGAAACTCCGACTTGGTCACCTATGAATTCGAGAATATTCCCTATCCTTTGGTTGCAGAATTAGAGCAGAAGGTTTCTTTGCCACAGGGCAGCTCCTTGTTATCGATCTGCCAGCATCGCATTCGTGAGAAGCAAACGCTGCAAAAGCTCTCAATTGCGACAGCTCCCTTTCAGAGTGTGGCTTCTGCTGGAGCACTAGAAGAATGCCTCCAGCAATGGCAGACTCCCGTTCTGCTCAAAACCTGTATGGGTGGCTATGACGGCAAAGGCCAAAGGAAGGTAGACAAAGTAGCTGACGCAGAAGCTGCTTTTCAGGACTTACAAGGCGACCAGCGAGAGTTGATTGCTGAAGGTTGGCTCCCTTTTGAGCGAGAGATCTCTGTGCTAGTTGCTCGATCGACTACAGGTGAAATTCATTGTTTTCCAGTTGTGGAAAATGTTCACGAGGCCGGGATTCTGGCAAGTTCACTGGTGCCCGCCCGGATCAGTGCAGACTTGAATCGAAAAGCACTGAACATTGCAACTCAAATCGCTCAGGGGTTGCAGCTAAACGGCATGCTTGCCATCGAAATGTTCGTGATGCCAGATGGCCAATTATTGGTCAATGAACTCGCCCCACGACCCCATAATTCCGGACATTACACTCAGGACGGCACCAATGTTTGCCAATTTGAGCAGCACCTCAGGGCTATCTGTGGCTGGCCTCTCAGAGAACCAAAGTTACACTCTCCAACCGTTATGTTGAACCTGCTTGGTGAGCACATTCCAGCTCTTCAAGCCTGGCATGCTGGTCTGCCAGCTGAAGCACATCTACACTGGTATGGAAAAGCCGAAGCGCGACCGGGACGCAAAATGGCTCACCTCAATCTTTGTGCAGCGTCCTTGGACGAGGCGTTGGAAGAGTTAGAAAAGTGGAAGCTCCGCTCTCCTCCCAAGGGAATTTATACCTGATAAAGACCTTGACTTGGCATGCAAACTTCAACGGAATGGATGAGATAGCATTCTACCCGGACACCCCAAATTTTCCGGCTCTTCCGCACTTTTACTCAGCGTATTGAGGTTCCATGTCCGCTCCTGGCTCTTTTCCCTCCAATCCCAGCAACAGCATCATTGTACGGCTTAAGATCGCTAACAAGATCGGCATGTTGGCCAAGATCACTAACATTATCTCCGAAATGGGTGGCAATCTGGATGCGATCGATATCGTCAGACCGACCTCTGATGCTCTAGTGCGGGACATCAGCATCTTTACCCATAGTGAAGATCACGGATTAAAAATTGTGGAGGCGCTCAAGCAATTGGAGAACGTAGAGTTCATTCGATTCTACGATCGAACGTTTCTCGTTCATGAAGGTGGAAAACTTTCCGTGGAGAGTCGATTACCCCTGAAGTCACGCAACGATTTGTCTCTCGCTTACACTCCGGGAGTCGCACGTGTCTGCATGGCCTTGCATCGCAATCCCGAAGACACTTATCGCTACACCATCAAGGGGAATTGTGTGGCAGTCGTAACGGATGGGACCGCAGTGCTTGGACTCGGAAACATCGGCCCAAAAGCTGCGATGCCCGTGATGGAAGGTAAGGCGATGCTGTTTAAGGAATTTGCAGGAATTGACGCATGGCCCATCTGCCTGGACACACAAGATACCGAGGAGATCATCCGGATCGTCAAAGCGATGGCCCCTGGTCTTGGCGGTGTTAACTTGGAAGACATCGCAGCTCCTCGCTGCTTCGAAATCGAAAAGCGGCTCAAGGAAGAGTTGGATATTCCTGTCTTCCACGATGACCAACATGGGACTGCCGTTGTCACCACAGCAGCCTTGATCAATGCTCTGAAGTTAGTCAGCAAAAAAGCGGAAAGCCTCAAGGTGGTTGTTTCGGGCGCTGGAGCAGCTGGTACGGCCTGCACCAAGATGATGATGCTGATGGGAATTACCAATATTGTTTGTTGTGACAGCAAAGGGGCCTTACACACTGGACGCACCAACCTCAATGCTGACAAACAGTGGCTTGTTGATCATACCAATCCCGATGGGGAGGCTGGATCTTTGAAAGATGTAATTCGTGGAGCAGACGTATTTGTCGGAGTATCGCAACCCAATCTGCTGGATGAGCAGGATTTACAGAACATGGCAACTTTATGTTGTTGGTCAGGAAGCAAAATCGCAAATTCCAAGAATTAATTATAGCAATACATATACTTTTTCTGAAGCTGGATTAAAATCATTAATCGTTCCTGGTTGGGGTCAATTTTATAAAAAACAAAACACAAAAGGTCTATTGTTCATGATTGCAGGAATTGGGTCAATTGGAAGTTTTTTAAATGCTAATAATCAGTATAATTATAACATGAATCGATCTCAAGAAACTTCGAACTTAGATTTAAGAAAAGAATACGTGAAAAAAGCCAAATTCTTAAAGAGATGGAAGATAACGGAGAGATAAAAATAGTTGGTGGCGTTTACAGCCTTAAAACAGGAAAGGTTGCAATGCTATAATTTATAATATTATATTTCTATGTATTAAAAACTATTGTTAGGTACTAGTAGTATAATTTTAACTGTGATATTAATAAATTAAAATTGTAATCTCATGAACAAAACTTCATTAAAAAATAAAGTGGTTATTTTTTCTAATTTTGAAAAGTTTTCCTTTTTAATTTTATTTTTTTTTAATGATGAAAACTTTAGAACTATTGCATCAACTTTTGGTATTGGTATAAATTTTTCTTTTTTTATAAAAAGTTTTTTTTCAATTTTAAA
>CAJXNF010000132.1 GCA_913056375.1 uncultured Pseudomonadota bacterium
ACGAAGGTGTCAGCCAAACTAAGATGAGGAGGACGGCGGCGTGAGGACTAGTTGAGGTGGTAGTGTGTATTCGTGTTGAGACAAGCCAGCACTATATCGACATGAGCAATAACCAGATGCGACGAACAGCCGAGCTTACTGAATTCGAATCGTGTTAAAGCGATCCAAACGAGCGTTCAGTTGGACCAAGAATAGAGTTCAATCGGTGGTGTGTGTTTGAGTCAGAACTTTTCAAACCTGGCGTAGTCGAAGATTTCCCGTAGTTCCGTGTCAATCGTACTGGTGTAGTGACTGAGTAGATGTAGATCCAACTCGGTAACCCATGCGTTTCTACCAGCAGTTTTCAGTTTGTTGAGGACAGAACTGGCAGCGTCAAAGGTTTCGTAGACGCGCAAGGGAATGTCAGGTTGCTTTTGGGTAAATACGGCAAAGAACATAAACCTCCGAATACAGAAATTTGTTCATCACGGTTTAGACACTCAGAATCTGATAATCCACTAAATATACCCTCTGTAGCTTTTTTAACAAAAATCATTTTTGAGATCCAGCCAAGCAAAAGTTGGAAATCCGAATTGTGTTGGATAGCTATCATGCCTTCGCATCTTTTTTTCCATATAAATTCAGAATTTTTTCTAAAGCACCAAATGCGAATGATTCTATTTTTATGAAGCTATCAGGTATCTTGTTGGTCCTATCTTTGTTCCAGAATGGAACCATTGCATGCCAAATCTTTTCTCCTTTTAAACGTGAATAAATTGCGGCCAGAATATGAATTCCAATGAGCCAGTAACTCAGTGATGCAGAAAAATCATGTAATCCCATTGCTGCGGCTTGCAGGAGTCCATCCTTGAAACCGAGGGAGAATAGAAAAGCGATCATCAGGCCTGAGACTGGGAGCATTACCAAGCTGAAGTACATGCCCACATGAATGGAACGCGCAAACCAGAGATGTACTTTTGAAATATTCTCTGGGGCTCCGATCAAAGTGGGAACCCTTCTCATGTAGAAGTAGCGAACAATCACGATTGCCAGAAAGACGATAGCGAAAACCACCTCAAATTCTAGCAGAGTAGCGTCTTCCAGTTGGGAAATGTCATTGACTTGCTTCAAAATTCCATAGGCATACAGGAGAGTGAAGCTCCACTGCAGAAACTTTGAAGTGAGAGTGTGTGATGAAATAGAGGCTCGGCTAGGATGATTGTTTTCCAAATTAAGCATTCTGGGGACTCTAGATTTTGGAAGTCAAATGCTACTCCCACCCAAACGTAGCAGGAGGCTTGTGAGTGATATCGAAGAAGACAGAGTCAATGCCATCTAGCGCGTAGAGTTGAGGCAACAGTTCATGGAGAACCTGCCAATCCACAGGAGCGAAGCGCGCAGTCATCACATCTTCAGAGATGACCGGACGTAGCACGATGCTATCTTGGTGACCATCCTGAGAAATCGGTAACAGGATCACCAGCAATTGAAAGATACGCCCCAGCCAGCCATGATTGGCGAAGGTTTCACTGACGTGAGCCTCAGCAGCACGTAGCAAGTCCAGACGAGGCTTGTCGCAGAAAGCACGGCGGGCACGCCAGTTGGGTAGCTGCTCTGTTGGTTGAAGAGGAAGATAGGCCACGACCCGATTGATCGCACGTACTTGATTGGTCAGTCGAATCGAAGTGTTCTCAAGCCACTCCCAGTCTGTTGGGCCGAGCAGTACAGCCGGCTCTGTGTAGGTTCGTTGATCTCCCTGTACACCTACGCTGCGTACTGGCAGTAGAGAAGCCTGAGTGGGTGGTAGATACTGGTGCAGTGTGTCCAGTGTTTTTTTGTGTTCGGGTTGCAGGATTGTATCTTCACGGGAACAGAGGACGTTGATTGCAAGACCCGGCCCAGGAAACGGATGGCGCCAGACGATTTCTTTGGGCAGACCCAGCAGGTCCCCGACGCGTCGCACCTCATCCTTGTAGAGTTCTTTAAGTGGCTCAACAACTTGACCCTTGGCAATCAAATCCTGGATTGCATCGACTCGATTATGATGAGACTTGATCACCTTGGCGTGTTCGGTGCCTCCAGATTCGATGATGTCCGGATAGAGTGTGCCCTGCCCGAGCAGCCACTCACCCGGGTTCAATTTTAATTCTTCCAGTAGTTTTTCCCGTACTGCCAAAAAGGTGTTGCCAACCTGGTGTCGTTTCCGTTGTGGATCTACTTCACCGGCGATTGCCTCCAGAAAAGCCTCGCTGTAGTCTCTGCCAACCACATTGTCATAACCGAGCTGTTCGTAGCGTTGGAGAATTTGCTCAGCCTCATTCAGACGTAGAAAGCCATTATCGATGAAGAGTCCTAGCACCCTTTCCTTGCTTAGGGCTTCGTTTAACAAAGCAAAGGCAACCGAAGAGTCCACGCCACCACTGAGGAACATCAGCACATTGTGCTCACCAACTTGCTGTCGAAGCTCATTCTTTGTCTGCTCAATGAAGCGTTCCATGCTCCAGCTAGGGTGTGCCTTGCAGAGTTCCACGAAATTGCTGAGAATCTGAGTGCCTGCCAGTGTGTCAGTGACTTCTGGATGAAACTGCAGGGAAAACAGCGGACGTTCCTGGTGCTGCAGAGCAGCCAGGCTCCCTGCAATGGTTTCACCGATCACCTGGAAACCCTGTGGAAGCTCTGTGACGCTATCCTGGTGGCTCATCCAGACCTGGGAGTTGTCGGTAACGTCTTTCCATAGGGGAGAAGGGTTCAGTTGACGCAAAGAAGCTTTGCCGAACTCTCCCTGTCCCGTGTTGGCTACACTTCCACCGAAATGTTTGGCCATCAGTTGGTGGCCGTAGCAGAGGCCAAGAATGGGCTGAGAGAGGTTGAGGATTTCTGGATTGAAGGCAGGCACGTCCTCGGCAAAGACAGAAGCAGGTCCTCCAGAAAGGATGATGCCCTTGGCAGCCTCAAGGCGGTCTGTGTCAATAGAGGGTGGAAAGATTTCGGTATAGACCCCGAGGTGCCGGATTCGCTTGGCAATCAGGTGGGCGTACTGGCTTCCAAAATCAAGAACTGCCAGAAAGTCGTCATTGGGCATTTGCCTTTCCTCGTTAAGCAGGATATAAGTTCACGTCTTGTTGATAACCGTTAGGAGGAGAATCTCATGTTTGGCATCGGTCTGCCAGAATTAGTCATCATTGTCGTGATTGCGCTGATCTTCATTGGACCCAAGCAGCTTCCGGGAGTCATGCGCTCCGTGGGCAAGGGGCTCGTTGAACTCAAACGGGCTACCAACGATATTCGTCACACCGTACAGAGCGAGATGGATAACATTGAGCGGGATCTCGAGGTGAAGGATATCAAGAAAGACTTTGAGAATAACTTCGGTGGAGTAGCCAACAAGTTCGGTTCATTGAAACTCTCTCAGATGAGCACCGGAGACAAGCTGGAAGCAGTGGCAAATGCGTTTGAGAAGGGACAGGAAGATTTGGCTGCACGCAAGGAAAATGTAGCAGCTGCTGAAGCCAAGGAAGCTGAATCAACCACTACCGCGAGCACAGCAGATTCCACTGTTAGCAAAACGAACGGAACTGCCACAACTTAATAGAGCTATCAGGAATCCCCGCTTGTGGGGGGCTTTGTATCCGTGGACAGCGCGATCTGTGGCACACCGTTGTGAGTCATTGTTTCCATCGGAAGGCTCACTTCCAACCCAACGACCTGGTCTTCTTCCCGGCGTAAGCTGATCCTTCCTCCATGGGCGTAGATAATTTTGCGCCCGATCAACAACTCTGGACTCCCATCCGCTTCACTCATTCGCTGCGCCAGATAATCTCCCCAGTTTTTTGCCTTCGATAAGTTGGAGCCGGAATCGATCTTAACAGTAATCTGGATACGAGCATCTCGTTGCTGGCGTGGATTAGAGGTTTGCAGGAGCAACTGGAGCGGTTCCGTATTTGCTTGGCGTCGTACTTCCTGAAGCATGGCCAGCAGGGCTCGCCGGAATCCTGCTGGGTCCAGGCGCATCTCATCGGGAAGCCGAGTCGAAGCAAAGAGCCGCAGTGGGTGTCGACTCTGCTGCGTGTGTTGCCGGGCAACTCCCCGAAAGAATTTCAACAGATTGACTGCTCTGCGTTCAGGTTGATAGTCCTGATGGATCTCTTCCAGTTCCTGTTGCTGGGTATCAGTGTCATCCAGCATTTGCTTGGCCAGCTGACGGCAGTGCTCCAGGGCTTTGCGAACCTCTGGGTCAGGAATTCTCTCCAGCAGCTCACCGACTTGCTCCTCCAACTGAGAGGCTGGTTTACGCAAAGCCGAGAAGGTCTGTGGTAGAGATCGAGCATGGTAATTGACCGTTGCCCGTTCAGCCTGAAGATCTTGTAGTTGAGCTTCCTGCTTGGCCAGTTGGGCCCGTAATTGTCGTGGGCTAGGGCCATTCGTTTGTTGACGTTGGCTTTCGTAATTGACCAGTTGCTGCCGTAGTGAGTTGAGCTTCTGATTCAACTCGTGGATGATCAGATCTGACTCGTCCGGTAAGGTCTGCGTAGACGCTTCGACTTGTAAAGCAAGCTGGGATCGAGGTATAACTTTGTTTTCTGTACTCTTTTTCGTCTGCACCAGCGATGCCCGTTCTGAGGTCATGACCTCTCCTGTTGCTGCTTAACTGACAACGTATTGCTATCCGTAATGAATTGCGCATGAGTCTCATACCTGCTGCCCCAACCCTTGGTTCGCTCTTTGTTCAGAGTTGGCAGATTTATCGCGCGCATCTCTTTCCTTTGTTGGGACTGACCCTGGTGTTACTGGTTCCAGCGCTACTGCTCAGCCTGAGCGGAGTAGATCAGGGAGAGAGCGTGGTCTTTTTCCTGCTGATGAGACTGTTGGAAGCAGGAGCAACCCTGGGACTGCTCTCCCTACTGTTCACGGGCGTTTTTCCCACTGGGAAGATTTTACGCCGTTTGGGCAGTCGCGCTGTCTTGCGACCTCTGCATGTTGGGATCCTACAGTACTTGCTGACAATCCTCGGATTCTATGGATTGATGGCACCGACACCGTTGAACGTTGTATTGGTGACGCTCTGGCTGAGTAGTTTTGTTTTTCTGACCATTGCTCAACCAGTCTGTGTGGTTGAAGAGCTACGGGGACTTCCTGCCTTGGTGCGTAGCTTTCAACTGACTCGTAACCGGTTGAAACGAGCTTTTGGTGTCGTTGTTGTCGCCATGATCCTGCAGTTATTGCTCTTTATCGTGTTGCTCCAACTGTTCCTGCCGGAAATCAATTTCAGTGCCTTGTTGCAAACAGATCCAATGGCAGCGGACGGAGAAGACCTCGTCAAGTTGTTGGGAAGTGCAGAAACCCAGGCTGCCTTGCGCTGGACACAGTACCTGACCGCCTTGATTTTCTATCCCTATGCTTCAATTCTGACCGTACTGCTATACTTTGATTTGGCCCGAGATGAGGCGGTTTGTAGTCAGGACCGCTTACAAGCCTTGGCAGTCCATCACTTTGAAATTCCTGCGGAATATTTTGAAGATCCGGAGAAGGAAGCAGAGGAGACCACTGACAAGGTGACGATTCGTGAGATCGGAACGGAAGACAAACAGTGAAGATTCATTCAGCAGAATTTCTTACCAGCGCAGCACAGCCCAAGCAATTCCCACATCCAAGCCTTCCAGAAATTGCCTTTGCTGGAAAATCCAACGTGGGCAAATCCACGTTGATCAATTCGTTGCTGCAGCGCAACCAACTGGTCAAGACCAGCTCTACGCCAGGTAAGACCCAGTTGATCAATTTTTTCTGTATTAATGAGCTGTTTCATCTGGTCGATCTACCTGGCTATGGCTACGCGAAGGTGCCCGAAGCAGTGCGTCGTGGTTGGCAGGCAACGATTGAAGCCTATCTTGGGGAGCGCTCCACTCTTCGAGGTGTCGTGCTGATCGTGGATGTCCGCCACAAACCAGGAGAGCATGACCGCCAGATGAAGACTTGGCTGGATCACTACCAGCGGCCTGTCCTGGTTGTGGCCAACAAGATGGATAAGCTCAAGCGGAGCCAGTACCACAGTCATCTTCAGCAAGTTCGAACTACTCTCCAGTTGGAGCAGGACCCCCTGCCACATTCCTCCCTAGACAAGTCCGGGCGTGAACCTATCTGGTCTGCGCTCCGCCAATGGCTTTGAATCAGTACATTCCTGTCAGTTCTTCCTGAAAGCGTTCCTCGACGCGATTGCGCTTCAACTTCAGGGTTGGGGTGATCAGGTTGTTGTCGACGGTCCACTCTTCAGTCAGTAGATGGAAGCGCTTGGGCCGCTCATAGTCCTGAAAGTCTGCTGCATATTTGCGGAGTTCCTGCTTGTAGAGCTTGAGGATCTCTTCATCCTTGAGCCAGTCTTCCAGTGTGCCAGCGATGTTGTTGCGGGACGCATGGGTTTTCAGGGCATCGACTTCAACCACGATTAGCGCGACGTTGTAGAGTTTCTGGAAGCCGTAGATCATCACCTGATTAATGAATGGGCTCAGCTTGAGTGCTTCTTCTACTAGAGCTGGGACACAGTACTTACCATTTTCCAGCTTGTAGATCTCTTTGACTCGCCCAGTGATCCGAAGAAACCCATCCTCGTCAACATTGCCCACATCTCCAGTGCGAAAGCCTCCTTCCGGTGTGAATACACTCGCGGTTTCTTCTGGTAGATTATGGTAGCCCAGCATCAGGGTTGGGCCATGGATAATGATCTCTCCATCTTGCTCATTAGCAGTGGTCACGGAACAATCAATCTCAACGCGCACTCCTGGTAAAGGCTTACCGACAGCTCCAGTCTTCTGAACATCGGGTGCGTTGGCGGAGACAATTGCTTCGGTCAGCCCATATCCCTCAAGGAGAGTGATGCCGATGTTTTGGACAAATTCGATGACCTCTGGATTCAAGGCACTTCCTCCACTGTAAGCCATCCGCAATCGATTGCCAAAACGTGCCCGGACCTTGGAGAAGAAGAGCTTGTCGCAAAGTTTGAAGGACAGCGCTTCCTTGAGAGAGAGTTTCTCACCATGCCTTCGCTTGGCGGAACAGGTCAACCCGTATTGGAAAAGGGAATAGAGCTTGGGCGACTTGTTGTTGATCTGCAGGTGAATCTTTTCATAAATTCGATTGTAAACACGTGGAACCGCAAAGAGCAGGGTTGGTTTGACCTGGCCCAGTTCATCGACTAGTTTGGCAAGATTTTCGTTCATCGCTGCTGACATGCCGAACATCATCAGTCCATGGACTTCGCAAATCTGGCCAAAAATGTGAGCCCAGGGTAAGAAAGCTAGTGTACGGTCACCTTTTCGAAAAGGAATGCTCGTCAAACCAGCCTGGACAGTGGAGAGCACTCCACGATGACTGAGCATCACACCCTTGGGATTACCCGTGGTCCCAGACGTGTACATGATTTCTACAAGAGCACCTGTATCCGGGTATTGAGCAGGAACAGGGTGCTGCTGACCC
>CAJXNF010000133.1 GCA_913056375.1 uncultured Pseudomonadota bacterium
CTCTACAGGATTATTCGGCCCTTTGATGCATAAGTGTCAATGAAACATTCTGTAGATTCTTCTATATCCTGCTTTGGCTGCAAATAAACCACCATTGAAGCTGACGTGTTATTGTGCGTCAACTTATCTTCGTGAAAATAGTGACGTATCAAGCTAGGTCTTGTTTTTAAAATACATACAGGATGATCGAAAATATCTTGGCAATACATTGCCATGTCTAAATAATTTGTAAAATAAATTCCAGATTCAATTTCACCTGACAACCATTTGCGTTTGACCGGTCTCCACGAAACACAGTCCATCGATAAATTCAGCTGGGGGATTGCCGACCGCGGCGCCTCGATCCGTGTTCCCCACAGTTTTGCGAATAACGACTGGAAAGGATATTTGGAAGATCGTCGACCTAACTCACAGGGCGACCCCTACCAAATCGCTTCTCGTGTTTTAAAGACGATTGCGGAAGTAGCGACTTCCTGAGCCAACCCTCTGAATCTAAAGCAGGGCTGATCGTGTAAACGATCAGCCCTTTTTTGTGGTGGAAATAGCCCACTGTGATCAAAATTAAACAATTATCTGGCGATAATTACACAGAAACCCAGTAAGCAAACCAACTCTTAATTCCTACAATGAGCCCGTTTAAGGCGTTGCATGGAATCCATCCATCTCCACGGAGCTTGGCCTAAAGTGTGCTTTCCCCCTCTTTCCTATCCGCCCTCAACCATCAAAAGTGTTGATGTTAAACGGATACCGAAATATAAAACGTGAAATAATAGTCATATGAAGACAGGATCAATACAACGCCTCTTCTTCCTCCTATTCTTGGTGGTAGGCACCGTTATGGGAGCGGCCCAAGAAGCGGTTGAAATCAATACCGGCGATACCGCATGGATGATCGCCGCCACCGCCCTCGTGCTCTTCATGACTATCCCGGGCCTTTCCCTTTTCTATGCCGGCTTAGTCGCCAAACGAAATGTCCTGTCCGTGCTGATGCAATGCTTCGCCCTAACGGCGCTGATGACAGTTCTATGGCTTGTCGTCGGGTATACCCTTGCATTTGGCGATGGTGGTGGCGCCAACAAATTTATCGGCGGTTTAGGGAAAGCTTTCTTGCGAGGCGTTAACGCCGAAACCCTCAGCGGCTCGATTCCAGAGATTCTTTTCTTCGTCTTCCAGATGACCTTCTTCATTATTACGCCGGGTCTAATTGTCGGCGCTTTCGTCGAGCGAATTCGATTTTCAGCGGTCATGATTTTTTCGGCTGTCTGGGGCCTCGTGGTTTATGCTCCCATCTGCCATATGGTATGGGGCGGTGATGGAACCTTTTTTGGCGATATGGGCGTCCTTGATTTTGCCGGTGGAATTGTCGTGCACATTACTGCCGGGGTTGCAGCGCTCGTCGCGTGCATCATGGTCGGCCCTCGATCGGGGTATGGAAAAAAAGCAATGCCACCGCATAATCTTCCCATGACCGTCACCGGAACAGGGATGCTCTGGGTGGGTTGGTATGGATTCAATGGGGGCAGCCAGCTCGCGGCCGATGGAGGCGCCGTGATGGCGATTGTTGTGACTCAAATCTCCGCAGGCACGGCAGCTTTAGTCTGGATGGGCATTGAATGGGCAAAGCACGGAAAGCCCAGTGTTCTCGGCACCGTCACCGGGGCGATTGCCGGTCTCGCGGCCATTACTCCCGCATCCGGTTACGTGGGGCCAGTCGGAGCGCTCATTATTGGAACGCTGTCCGGCATCATCTGCTGGTATGCTTCAACAGTAATCAAAATCAAACGTGGCTACGATGACTCTCTCGACGTGTTTCCTGTACACGGTGTTGGTGGTATGCTGGGTACCCTAATGGCGGGGATTTTCGCATCCACAGAATTAGGGGTTTTTAGCGGACAAGGCTTTGCAGCAGACATCAACAGTATTGGTGAGCAACTGTCTGTTCAGTTCATCGGTGTGCTGGCAACTGTTGTGTTTACAGCAGTGGTGACCTGGATTCTGCTCAAGCTGACAGATGCATTGGTGGGGCTGCGGCTGGATGAAAATTCAGAGGTGGAAGGTCTGGATATCAGTTCTCACGAAGAACGAGGCTACAACTTCACCAACTGAGTTACTGCCATCTTGGGTTCAACCAAGCAACTCTTTCTCGCCGTCTTCGATGCTCTCTGGATCCAGTGGCAGAAACAGTGTGAAGGTTGAGCCTTTGTCGATTTGGCTGCGAACCTCAACTCGCCCCTTGAGCAGGTGGGTAGTTAATCGTACCAGCGCCAGGCCCAATCCTGTACCGGCATAACTACGAGTGACAGAACTGTCGACCTGCTGGAAAGCCTTGAAAATCTTCTCCAAGTGATCAGCCGCAATACCGACTCCGGTATCGTGCACCGCAAGTTGGAACCAGTCCCCGTCGCGACTGAGCGTAACACTGATCGCACCACCTTCTGGAGTAAACTTGATGGCGTTGCCCAGCAGGTTGATCAGCATCTGGCGTAACTTGTCCCGATCCAAGCGACAGGTGAATACACGACCCTGAGCAACCAGTTGACTCTGTAGTTGCTTGCGGTGCATCAGCGGTTCCAGCAGATTGAGTACTTCTTCAGCGACCTCCCTCGGAGCAAACTCGGTGAAGTGCAGTTGCATCTTCCCTGCTTCCATACGTGACAGATCTAGCAAAGAGTTGATCATATCGAGCAACTGTTGGCCGCTATCTCGAATGCGACCTAGTCGATCTTGCTGGTAGTCGGAGAGGGTCGTCTCGTCATCATCCAGCAAGGCATCAGCAAAGCCAATGATGGCGTTGAGTGGCGTGCGCAGCTCGTGAGACATGTTCGTCAAGAATTCACTCTTGGTCTGGGAAGCTCTCTCCAGCTCAGCGAAGGAATTGCGCAACTGTTGGGTCCGTTGCTGAATGGCAATCAGCATCTCTCGAAACTCCTCGGCCAGTTCACCAATCTCGTCTTGTGTCGAAATCTCGATCTGACCATCAAAATTCTCATCCTTGACTCGCCGGACAGCATCCCGCAATTCTTGGAGCGAGCGAGCGATCTGTTCTCCGAGCAACCGGGAGAGAATCCAGCCAATCAGGAAAACAGCCAGCGCAATGAAGAGGATGCGAATGTTGAGATCAATTACCTCGTTGCGGATCTGTAGGGTGTTCTGCCGTGAGAAGTTCGACTGCCAACGCACAATGGTGGTGATAGCGTCTTCAATATTCAACTGTAGTGGCAGGATTTGGTTGACCATCATGTCGTTGGCCAGTAACCAGTCACTGTCCCGCCGATCCGTCAGGTTGCTGGTATTGGCAAGGGAGCGGAAGGTCAGGGCCTCAACCTGTTGTTGTAGCTCATTCAGGTTACGAATCAGCAGCCGAATATCGTAGAAGGTTCGGGCTTCGACTTGGCGTTCATCCTGCCAGAGGCGTGATGTTTTGTAGAGGCGATCAAGCTCCAGTAGGGCGGGTTCAATCTCCTCATCCCAGGCGTTCATCCGTCCTTCACGAAAGATACTATTGCCTGAAAGCAGCCACTCCCGTTGTGAGGAAACGGCGTGGTGCATTCCGTTGTTGAGCCGAAACCAGGCTTCGGTCACAGGTGGAATCTGTGAACTGTCCTCCACCAGCTCACCCTGTTGCTGCGAAAGCAGATAGATCAGGATGTAGCCAAGCAGAGAAAGAACGGAACTGAGATAAAAGACGACCAGAATTTTATTGCGGATGCTGCCGGTCATGCCTCCCTGGGGAACGGAGATTGGGAAAAAAGGACCTGAAGGCCCGTCCCTTGCTGGTATACGCCTTGAATGCGGAATCCTGCCTACCTCACTGCAATCGTCTGATTCGGAGCATTTTCATGAGCGGAGTCTATAGTCTGGTCAAGGCCGCCGGCGCTGTCGAGCGCAAGATGGATACGGTGTCCAACAACCTGGCCAACGTCAATACTACTGGTTTTAAAGAAGACCAACCGAGCTTCCGTGAGGTGCTTTCCAAAGCACAGCAGGTGCTGCCGGAATCGGAAGAAGAGCGATTCCTGTCCCATGAATACTTGGATCAGTATGTGGGCATGGAGAAATCTGCCGTGACCGTAGATGAAATTGGAAAAAATTTCTCGCCCGGACCCATGCAGCAAACAGACAATGCCTTGGATCTGGCAATCAACAATGAAGGTTTTTTCACCATCGACACGCCTTTTGGTCAGCGCTTCACCCGTAATGGAAACTTCCAGCTGAACAGTGAGGGCACGATCGTCACCTCAGACAACTACCCAGTGCTGGGCGAGAACGGTCCCATTCAGGTGAAAGGCCAAGAAATTTTTGTAGACTATCAAGGTCGAGTACAGGTGGATGGACAGCTTGCTGACCGTCTACTGACCGTCCGCTTCCGTAACCAGGACAACCTGCAGAAGCTGGGCAACTCTTTCTTCGCACCGATCAGCAGTGACGATGTGCCGATTCCTTCCGAGGAAGTTCGAGTCCAGCAGGGAATGCTGGAAGGCTCCAACGTCAACACCGTCATGGAGATGACCCGCATGATCAGCGCAAACCGCACGTACGAATCGATTCAGAAATCTTTGAGCAGCGTTGACCGGATGAACGAGCGAGCGATTAGTATTTCTCGGCTCCGGGGATAACCTTTTTATAGCGAGTTGAAGCCTTATGATGCGATCTCTTTACACTGCTGC
Organism: uncultured Pseudomonadota bacterium; assembly: GCA_913056375.1. Classification (GTDB taxonomy): domain Bacteria; phylum SAR324; class SAR324; order SAR324; family NAC60-12; genus JCVI-SCAAA005. Next base: position 4,668 of record CAJXNF010000133.1, read on the forward strand.
TACCGGTATGGGAGCCCAGCAGCGCAATATTGATGTCACCGCCAACAACCTGGCCAACGTCAACACCACAGGTTTCAAAAAGAGCCGAGTACACTTTCAGGACTTGCTCTACCACAACGAACGCAACGCAGGTGTGCCGGCTTCCTTGTCCACTCAGGTCCCAGTGGGTCTTCACGTCGGACACGGTGTGAAGCAGATCTCCACAGAAAAAGTTCACGTGACTGGAAATCTGCAGAACACGGGCAACGATCTGGACATCAGTATCGACGGTGCAGGTTTCTTCCAGATTCTGCAGCCTAATGGCATCATCGCCTACTCCCGTGACGGACACTTCAACATTGATGGTCAGGGACGTCTAGTGACTAACGATGGGATGCCCGTTGATCCAGAAATCAACATTCCAGTTGATACCCGGAAGGTTGAAATCAGCAACGATGGTACGGTTTCTGTGTTCCTTCGTGATGAAACCCAACCAGAAGCCATTGGAAGTATTCAACTCGCTCGGTTCCAGAATCCAGCGGGTCTGACACCGATTGGCAAGAATCTGTATGTCTCCACACCAGCCTCTGGTAACGCTGTTTTGGATAGCCCAGCCGCGAACGGTATGGGTGGCCTCAACCAGGGCTTCCTGGAAGGTTCCAACGTCTCGTTGGTAGAAGAGATGGTCAACATGATCACTGCCCAGCGAGCCTACGAAGTCAATTCCAAGGCGATCCAGTCTTCCGATGAGATGCTGAAGACAGCAAATGGCCTGATCCGTTGAGCATTCGGTAACCTGATGAAACACCTGTGGCTGGTGATTGGTCTGTTAATCGGATTTGTACTGCCGGTCAGTGCGGTTGAGGCGCTGAGTGAAGAAGACCTTGACAAGATTCAGGTCTTCCTCGCTGAGACAGCCGCAGTGTCTGATGAGGAGTATACCCTCGGTGAAATTGCGGAGCTACAGGGCAACGATCCCAACTTGGTTGATCGTATCGCTGGACTGAAGGTGGGCCGCTCTCCGCTGCCGGGCAGAAATCTGACGGTCACTCGCTCTCTACTGCTCTCCCGTCTACGTTTCCACAAGGTAGATATCGACAAGTTGGTCTTCCCCAACAATGACACCGTCAAGGTCTACCGCGCTGCGCTCAAGGTGCCTGGAAAAGACATTGAAGAAGCAGTACTGGCCTTCATCAACAACAGCCATCCAGACGAAGATGTTCAACCCAAGCTGTTGGCTCAGGTCAATGATGTGTTCCTGCCCCGTGGAGAGTTGAGCTACGACATCAGTGAGATCGGAGTTTACAAGAAAGAAGGGGGATATCGGAACTACGAGATCAACTTCCGGATTGATGGAGAATCAGCACGCAAGGTGACCGTGCGGGCGTATCTGAAGGTCTATAAAGAGATCTTTGTCGCCAAGGATACGATCCAGCGAGATAAGATCATTGAAGAGACCGATCTGGTGCGAGTGCGCCGCAACGTGGATCGAACAACAGCCGATTATGTCACCGAGCCCCAGGATCTGGTGGGTAAAATCGCAACCCGCACAATCAATCCGAAGGAAGTGATCCAGGAGAGAACGGTTGCCACTCCACCACTGGTCAATACCGGAGATCGTTTGATGATCGTTTATGAAACTCCCCTACTTCGCCTGACGGCTCCAGGCATTTCAATGTCCAAGGGGCGCATGGGCGAAAAAATTCCAGTTCGTAACGCAGATAGCAAGTTGGTGGTCTACGCCACCGTGCAGGATGAGAACACGGTTCAGGTACAGTGATGATGAACAAGAACAAAGTGGTTAGAACTCTGATTTTGTGGGGACTGCTGATAGTCATTGCTGGCTGTTCAGCGTTGGCACCGCCACCACCGCCACCACCGATCAGGAAACAGCTGGCAGACAATTCAGCACGTCGTCAGCGTCAGCCGGCCCTCAACACGAACCGCAACGCCCTGGAAGGATCCCTTTGGCGTAGTGAGGCTTCCTTCGGGAACCTCTTCCGCGATCACAGAGCTCGTTATCGTGGGGATCTGCTCACCATTCAGGAAGTGGATTTGATCAGCAACGTTCCTCCACCCAAAGAGGGAGGCGGAGATGGGGGACAGGCTGCAGCTGCGCCACAAAATGAGGTTCAAGCAGCAAGTCTGGCTCTGGAAGCGCTGACTCTGCGGAATGCGATTGAAGAAGAGCAGAATGAAATTCTACGTGGACTGAACACGATCAGCGCACGAGTCGTTCGTGTTTACCCGGATGGGAACATGCTCATCTCTGGACAGAAAGTGGACTACCGACAGCGCAATCAGGTGCGCTATGTGACCACTGTGCAGGGAGTGCTACGTCCTGCAGATGTCAGCGGAGAAAACCTTGTTTCAGCGACCAAACTGGTGAATCCAGAAATCAAGGTTCGCCGACAGCAGTCAACCGGTCTGGTCCGCGAGCGGTTAGAGCAGTTGGCACCGTTGATTGGCAGTGATGCAGCTGGACTAGCAGGCCAGTTGAGCGACCTCGGCAACTAAGCAAAATCCTTCAAAAAAGCCTGAGCGTTCCCACGAATTGTTCAGGTTTTTCCTTTCTCTCATTCCTCCATCACGAACTCGAATCCGAGTATCGAGACCACCAACAGCAAGACATCGAAACCCAGCAGTAGGTTCCACCAGGCATCGACTTGTTCCGGACGTGTGTCGAAGAACAGGTAGGCTGTCAGGTTCACCAGACTGAGCAGTCCGGGCACCATCAACGGGAACAGCAGGATTGGCAACAACACCTCACGTCCTTTGAGGGATGCGGTCATGGCTGTCA
>CAJXNF010000134.1 GCA_913056375.1 uncultured Pseudomonadota bacterium
CCTGACCGAATCCCGTAGCGAATTGCAGACTCCTCGCCTCTCTCCCTGTGGTCGCTGGCTTGCCCTAGTCGCTGCAGAAGAAGGTGAGCAGGAGGTCTACTGCCTACCTGCTGAGGGTGGTCCCTTGCGACGGCTGACCTACGTGGGGCACGTGCTGCACATCGATGGTTGGAGCGCTGACGGTACCTCCATCCGTTTCTGTGGAGCACATCGCTCAATTCATGGCAACGCAGACGCCCAACTTTACGAAGTTTCCCTGGAAGGAGGCCCAATCCATTCAGTCGATCTTGGTCCGGCTCGAACTCTTTCGACAGAACCTGCTGGATTAGGACGAGTGTTGGGCCGCAATACCGTCCAGAACTCTCGCTGGAAGCGCTACCGGGGAGGTTGTCATGGAGAGATCTGGGTCGATGCCAGTGGGGAAGGAACCTTCGAGCGCATCCTCGGTGATCATCCGGGCAATCCAGTCGCCCCAATCTGGTGGCAGGGTCGGATCTATTTTCTCTCCGATGTCGATCGAACCGGCAACCTCTGGTCATGTCAGCCAGATGGCAGTGATCTGCGCCAAGAGACCAAGGAAACTGGATTCTATGTACGCCAGCCTGCTTTTGGCGAGTCCCAGGTGATTTACCACCGGGCAGGGAGTCTATGTCGCTGGGAATCCGGACAGGAGACTGGTGAGGTACTGCCGATCACTCTGCCGTCCCCACAGTTTCATGTGCAGCGCAAATTCGTCTATGGTTCTGAGGAGTGGGAGGACTTCGCTCTGCATCCCAAGGGACACTCGGTTGCTCTATCGGTGCGTGGCAGGTTGGCCTCAATGCCACTCTGGGAACTCGCAGTGCAACAGCATGGCAAGCGACAGGGAGCCCGCTATCGACTGCCAACGTATCTCGCAGATGGGCGACTGGTGACGATTGCCGATGAACAAAACTCCCAGGAGGAACTGCTGCTCTTTGCCGAAGAGGCCTCGGTGTCGCCTTTGGAGCGGATCGAATTGCCCGAAGGCCGTGTTCAGTCCATGGTTGCTTCTCCGACTCAGCCCGCCTTGTTGCTGACTACCAGTCGTCTGGAGCTGTGGTCTCTGAATCTGGAGAAGGGAACCCTGACACTGCTGGATGCTTCTGACCTGCGTGAAATTGAGGATGTTGTCTTCTCACCAGACGGTAATTGGGTTGCTTACAGCAAACACCTGAACACCGAGCAATCCGCTATTTTCCTCTGCTCCGTCGAGCAGCCCGAACCAAGGCAGGTGACCGAACCGGTACGCTATGACTTTGGTCCCGCCTTTGATCCGGAAGGGCAGTGGCTCTATTTCCTCTCCTCACGCACTTACCAACCGATCTGGGACACTGTGCAAATTGGGGCGAGCTTTGCCCGTAGCATGAAGCCCTACCTGATTGCTCTGCGCAATGACCTGCGTTCCCCTTTCCTGGAACAACCTGCGCCTCCTGGAGAAAAAGAAGAAGAGGAACCCGAAGAGCGAGAAGAGGAAAACAGCGAGAAGAGCACTGAAAAGAAAGAAGACAGGAAGAAGAAGGAAGAACCGGTCCCACTACGTATCGACTGGGAGGGTTTGTCCCAGCGAATCATTGAGTTTCCGGTGAATGAGGGCATCTATGGACAGGTTTTTGGTTTACGCAAGCGAGTGCTTTTCAGTGAGTTTCCACTGAGTAGTGGCAGTGAGGAGGAAAAGCCAGGCAAGCGCAAACCAGAGGGGCTGCTCTGGGCCTATGACTTCGAAAAGCAGGAGAAAGAGCTGTTGCTGCAGGGGTTGGACTACCTGGAAGTGACACCTTCCGCTCGCACGATGGCCTATGCCAGTGAAGAGGGCCTGCGCGTGCTGGAAGCTGGAGCCAATGTGAGTGAGGACGATGGTTCTCCTGAAGAACCTTCCCGCAAGACCGGCTGGCTGGATCTGGATCGGTTGCGCTTTGCCGTAGAGTTGCGTCCGGAGTGGGAGCAGATGTTTCATGAAGCCTGGCGCCTACAGCGAGAGTTCTTCTGGGATGAAGAGATGTCTGGAGTCCGTTGGCAGGAAGTGGCAGAACAATATCGTCCGCTGTTGGACCGAGTAGCGTCACGGGCTGAATTGTCGGATTTGATCTGGGAGATGCAGGGCGAACTGGGCACTTCGCATGCCTACGAATATGGAGGAGATTATCCCCCCAAGCGACGTTATCAACTCGGACGACTCGGTGTTGATCTGGAGTGGGATGTGGCTGCCAAGCGTTACGTGATTCAACGACTCTATGCGGGTGATCCCTGGCGTTCGAAGATTCGTTCGCCACTCTGTGAACCAGGACTCAATGTGCGAGAGGGTGATTATCTCTGTGCCATTGGTGGCGTTCCCCTTGATGAGCAGACCAGCCCCGGAGAGTTGTTGCTACACCAGGCTGAACAAATGGTTCCGCTGACTTTGCAGCATCCAGAGAAAGACGAAAAACCTCGCATCATTACGGTGCGTACCCTGCGTAGTGAACGAGCCGCTCGCTATCGTGATTGGGTGGAAGGGAATCGTCACTTTGTAGCCGAGCAGACCGCAGGACGAGTGGGGTACCTGCACATCCCAGATATGTCGACACAGGGTCTCGCGGAGTTCCACCGAGGATTTCTGGCCCAGGTTCACCTCGCAGGATTGATCCTCGATGTGCGTTACAACGCAGGTGGGATGGTCTCTCCGCTGATACTAGAGAAGCTGGCTCATCGGCATTTGGGTTATGATGTGCGCCGCTGGGGTGCTCCGGAGTCGTATCCGTACCATACGCTGCGTGGACACCTGTTGGCGCTGACGAACCAGTTTGCTGGGTCGGATGGAGACATGTTCAGCTATAGCTTCCGTGAGTTGAAAATGGGACCACTGCTCGGCAAACGGACCTGGGGTGGAGTGATCGGCATCGACTCCCGCTATCAGCTTGTCGATGGCACGACGACAACCCAGCCTCAGTACTCAATCTGGTTTCACAAGGCAGGTTGGAATGTCGAAAACCAGGGAGTGACACCGGATGAGGAGATCGAAGACGCTCCCCATGATTATGCTGCAGGACGCGATGCTCAGTTGGAACGCTCCATCCAACGAATGCTACAGCTGCTGGAAGAGCAACCGATTGAGCCCGTGAGCTTCACAGCTCGACCCCGACTGGGTTGATCGGTTTTGCTTCTTATCTGGGTAATAGATGTTCGATCAAATGGATGAGAGGCAGTCATTTGGGTATGCTATCAAACAAGGTTTGGGCGTTCAGTTTGAAGCTTAGTATGGTACAATTGGTACACTGAGATGGAAAAGATAAGGCAATATAACGAAAAGCAAAGATTTCACGATAAGCTGGAGAAACTGATGCAACTCACTACAAAGCTACAAACCGTTTTGGTACTAGGGATACTTCTGTTGCTGAACCCGATTCAGCAGGGATTAGCTGCAACTCCAGCAGAGGTCTATCGGAAGGCAGTCCCAGCTGTGGTGCTGCTGGTCAGCATGGAACCGAACTCGAAGACTCGCTCCAAGGGCACAGGTTCGATGATCACTAATCGACATGTGCTGACTAACGCTCACGTGGTTCTCGGAGACAGTGGACGCCCGATGGACAAGACGCTGGTTTTTTACAGCTTTGAGAATCCCAATGACGGAATTGAGCAGAATTTCCGCAAGGGACGTCAAGCGAGAGTGAGCCATTATTCGGAGAAACTGGACCTGGCCCTGCTGGAGGTTGAAGATCCACCCAAGGTGACACCACTTGGCTTGGGACCTGCGGATAGTGTGCAGATTGGGGATCCGGTACTGGCGATTGGGCATCCGGAAAATGGAGGGCTCTGGTCGCTTACCTCCGGACGCATCGGGGCAAGAATTCGGAATGCGGAAGGAGTCCGTGGCAATCACACCTTCCAGACTGAGGCGAGTTTGAATCGTGGAAATTCCGGAGGGCCACTGCTCAATGAGGACGGACAGATGATTGGAGTGAACACCAGTATTGCCCGCAAGGCCTCGGATGGTCTGGCGATCACGGGGATCAACTTCGCGGTACAGAGTGATGTGGCGCGTGAGTGGTTGCAGTCTGTGGGACTCCGTTTACCCAAGGTCACGGCAGTGGCTGCGAACCGACCCACTCCGACACCAACTCCAGAAAAGCCGGTAGCAACTGCCCCAGAGACGAAGCCAGCTACCACAACTGCCGAGGCAACCAAGCCTGCAGCTACCGCAGCCGCAACAAAACCCACCCAGCCAACTCCACCTGCCCAAGAGACACCGGCTCCAGTCGTCGTCTCCACACCACCCAAAGCCAAGCAGGAGCCACAACTGCTGACGAAGCCTCGTCCTTTCCGGGATGACCAATTGTTTGATCACATCTCGAACCAGACCTACGCAGAGTTCAGCCAGCAACTGGAAGCCGAGTTTGAAGCCTTCCAGAAGCAGCAGGGTCAGTAGTTGTCTGCTTGCTCAGCCAGTTCAACTTTTCAATACAACAGCACAGAGATTCGTTGGGCCTAGGATTGCTGTATGGTAGGAGCAAGTTTGTAAAGGGATGGTGCTTTTTCCAGCGGTAGGTTTGAAAATCTCTCTCATCGGTAGAAACGATTCTACCGTGGCCCAGGTGTTCAGCCAGCAAAACTAGAGAGGCGTCAGCAAGATCCATTGGCAGACTCTGATACTGTTCCAACAATTGCTGCAGTCAAGGAAGATGTTCGTCAGTGAGGGAAAAGGTGGAGAATTTTTTAAGTTGGTGGAGTTGCAGGGTCTGCCAAAGTGACAGCCCTTGCTGTGGGTAGCCACGATTCATCAGCAAATGCATTGATTCTGTAAGAACTGGGAAGGTTGTAATCAACGGATCTTCGCAGATTGACAAAAAACTGTAGCAAGCAGAGTGGTATTGATCTCGCCGGTCTAACAGGCCAAACCAAAATCCAGTGTCCACGATGATCATCAGGAGCTATGCTTCTGAGAATAATCCAGCACAGTCTTGTAGTTCGTTGAGAGTTGTTCATCAGTTGCCAGACAACCTACCAATCCTGCCTTTTCAAAAACTGCTAATAACGAAGAATTCTGACTGTCAACGATGTGTACAGCGGTATGTTTGGGTTGTTGCTGTAAAGCGTCGATGAAATTCAACACCGCTCTTGCCTTCTCTTCGGGCAACGAGAGGCTCTTCTGATAAATTGTTTCTGCTAAGGTCATTTTTTTCACCACAAGCGGAAATAACTATTCCTTTCAGAATGATCTGATGCGTCAAATTTAAGTTGATTTTAAATGCCCATCCTACAGCAGAAATGAATGCCAGACTAGATCAATCCGACTACTCATTCTTTATCCAAAACCCTTCTGGCTAGCTGTACTGTGGCTTGATCGATCATTCGGCCATCGACTGCCACGGCACCCAATCCCTGCTTTTCCGCTACCTGTGCAGCCTCTAGAACTCTTTGTGCCAGTTCAATCTCCGTGGTTGTGGGAGAAAATACCTGTTGAATCACATCCAGTTGTTCTGGATGAATCGCCCACTTGCCATCACAGCCCAAAGCCCGTGCCTTGGTGGCGGACTGTTCCAGTCCAGTGATATCTCGAAAGTTGCCATAGGGCGCATCAATCGCTTGCAGACCTACGGACTTGGCAGCGGCGACCAGGCGACTCAGGACGTAGTGCCAGCGATGGCCCGAATAAACCGATTCCTCGTTTTCCCCATGACCTGAGAGCGAAACCAACGGACTGCCGATAGCACGAGAGTAGTCCGCAATTCCAAAGACCAAAGCTTCCAGACGAGAGGAAGTTGCGGCAATTGCCTCTGACTGTACCAAGCCTGTGGGGCTTTCGATGCAAGCATGCAAGCGAATAGTCTGCTGAGCCTTGGTGTGTCGTTCGATTCCATCCAGTAAGCGGCTGAAACAAGCCACATCACCTGCATTTTCGACCTTGGGAATGACCAAGACAGAAACCCGATCCACGGCAGCTTCCAAGATTTCAATCACATCTCGATAGAACCAGGCGGTCTCCAATCCGTTGCAGCGCAGAGCCAAACGAGGATGGTGTTCTGGTAGGTCCTGCAGGGTATGGATGATTTGCCGACGGGCAGCCTCTTTCTCTGCAAGCGCGACACTGTCTTCCAAGTCAAGCATCACCAGGTCGGCAGTACTCTGGAGAGCCTTGGTCTGCATTTTGGCGGAGTGTCCGGGAACCGAAAGAATGGAGCGGAGTCGAGGCATACGTTTCCTCCAAATCAGGTCGAATCTGGCTTGAATCTCCTGCGAAATCAGCGCATAGACTTCGGCAGTGTGTTTTGTATCCGAGGGTTACAGCACGGACTTCTCACGGGAACTTCCCGCTCCACGGAGAATTCACGGCTAGCGTGTATTTTCCAGAGAGTGCGAATGGAGCAGTGGGAGCAAGTGCCCGACCAATTGGCGGAACAGGGCTGGGTGGTCTGTGAGAATTGGTTGGAAGGTCCAGTTGTGTCGGCCTTGGCTGAGGAAGCTCGACAACGCTGGGAAGCTGGAAGATTCCGGCAGGCCAGCATCGGGCGAGGACACCAGGAGCAGCAGCAGGTGCGGATTCGAGGAGATCAGATCGACTGGTGGCATCCGGATCAAGTCACTGTTGCCCAACAGGCCTACCTGCGCCGCTTAGAAGAACTGCGGGAACTGCTCAATCGTCATCTATACCTGAGCCTCATCACGCAGGAAGCACACTATGCACTCTATCCCCCACAAACCTGCTATCAACGACACCTGGATCGATTTCAGGACGCTCCAGAACGTACCGTTTCTACCGTCTTCTACCTCAATTCAGACTGGCATGCTGAAGAAGGAGGTCAACTGCGTCTGCACTTGGCGGGGGACACTCAGGACCTCTTACCGAGCTGGAATCGATTGGTGCTTTTCCGCAGTGCAGACATTGAGCACGAGGTGCTACCAGCTACAAGGGAACGGCTGAGCATCACAGGCTGGTTACGTTGTCGCTCGGCGCTACCGATTCCTGTGGTGCATGAAGTTGTCTGAAGTTTCTGTGATCGATGACCGATGGAATCAATCAGGTGTACTTCCCTCTTCCCTTGACTTCCCAGATAGTTTCAACCTCGCCGTTCCGCACACCATAGAGTCGCTCATGTAAGAACACGGTGTTGTCACCGTAGCCCACCATGTAATCAAGTGGATCTCCCGGGCGTAAAGAAGTGTTTTCTTCAGCAAGATGAATTGTGCCATGCTCAGAGGAAAAACTGACAGAGTCCACGGCATCTATCCCAAGTGGCTTGGGTGCGACTGACCAGCCAGGGAGAGTTTTCCAACCCGTGTCTGTGATGATCCTTTTGGGACTAGGACGACTGGTGACAATACTTCTCAGAAAAAGCGAGGGCCGAGTCTCTGCGCCCCACTTGGAGTAGGCGACATCGGTAAAAATCACACCGCCAGCTTGAATTTCAGTGAGTAGCTT
>CAJXNF010000135.1 GCA_913056375.1 uncultured Pseudomonadota bacterium
TCAGTCCAGCAGTGAGCAGGTTGAGCGTTTTTCAAAGATGATGGCAGAAATTGAGTCTTCGACGGAGAACGTGACACAGATCACCTCGTTGATCAGTGAGATTGCGGCGCAGACGCGGATGCTGGCGATCAATGCTTCGATTGAGGCAGCGCGGGCGGGAGTGCATGGAGCAGGCTTTGCGGTGGTGGCCCAGGAGGTTCAGGAGTTGGCAGCCCAGACGGCAGAGTCAGCCGAAGAGATTGCGAGGGTGGTGGGTGCTTCGGTGGAGAAGGTTCACTCGGGACGCAAGATCTTGAGCGAGGCTCAGGGTTCATTGGAAGAGATCTTTGGGACGACGGAGTCGGTAGCGGAGATGATGCAGATGATCCGTCATGCGGCAGAGGAGCAGTCACAGGGGATTCGTCAGGTGAACCAGGCGTTGGAGGAGTTGAACCAGATGACGATGGAGAATGCACAGTTTTCAGAGGTGAACGCGAAGTCGAGTTCTCAGTTGTCGAAGCAGGCGGAGGAGTTGTTGGAGGTGGTGCATCAGTTTCGTTTGTGGGAGGAGGAGGAGGAAGAAAGGGAAAGTCTAGCTGCCTTGCCTGAACCTGAAGAATTAGAAGCTATGGAAACAGCAACGGTAAACTAGACCTTCCTGAGCAGCAACACCGCTAATCGACCCGGCCCATTGAAAATCCTCGAGTGAGATGACGACGTACTAGGATGACAATCAGAATTCCTGGAATCAACGTCAAGACGCCGGCTGCTGAAAGAATTGGCACGTTTGCAGTAAAAACACTGGACACCCGAGACATGATTGCTCCAATTGGCTTGACGTCAATCGTTGTCAGCGCATTGGAGAGAATGACTTCGGTCCAGGAAAACAAGAAGCAGAAGAAGGCAGCGACAGCAATTCCTGGGGCGATTTCAGGCAGTAGAATTTTTCGAAAATAGGTGGCTAGATTGTAGCCATCAATACGCGCCAATTCATCCAACTCAGCTGGCACAGAAGAGATGAATCCTTCAAGAATCCAGATTGCAATCGGTAGATTAAAGAAACAGTGTGCTAGCGCCACTGCGATGTAGGTGTCGATAAGATTGAGATCAGAAAAAATCTGGACGATTGGAATCAGTAGTATCGCCGGGGACATCATCCGGAAGGCAAGCAGGCCAAAGAAGAGAGAACGACTACCAAAAAAACGATAGCGAGAGAAAGCATAGGCTGCTGGAATGGCAGCTACCAGGCAGATGGCAACATTCATCAGCACATAGACTGTTGCATTGAGATAGCCCAGGTACCAACTTGAATCACTGAAGATGACTTGGTAGTGATCCAGAGTTGGGGACTTCGGATACAAGGTCAGCTGACCAGCGAGTTCCTTCATCGGCTTGAAGCTCATTGTCAGTAGCCAATAGAGAGGAATCAATAGGAAAGCCAGATAGAAAACGGGTACAATCGAAAATTTCTGGTTCATGTACCCTCCTGAGACTTCATGCTTTGTGATGGAATAATCCGCGAGAAAAATAACCAAGCTACGACTACGACGATTGTGGCGTAGATGACGGCCATGGCGCCTCCTTCACCCAAGTCGAACTGGATCGTAGCAGTTTGAATCAACTCCAGAGAAAGAAAGTTGGTGCTGACACCAGGCCCCCCTCGAGCTAGCACATAAGCCTCTGTGTAGATGATGAAGCTATCCATGAAGCGGAGAAGTCCAGCGATCAGTAGCACCAACCGAAGCTTAGGCAACTGGATATGCCGAAAGATCGCCCAACGTCCAGCACCATCAATTGCTGCTGCCTGGTAATAAGCATCTGGAATCGTACGCAATCCGGCAAAGCAAAGCAGCACCACTAAACTGGTCCAGTGCCAGGTGTCCATTAGAATCAGTGTGATCCACACAACAACAGGATCATTGAGATCATAGTTCCATCCCAGCAGCGCTATAAACTCGCTGAGGAGCCCAATTTTTGGCAGAACCAGAAACTTCCAGATATAGCCCACCACAATCACTGGCATCAGTAATGGGATCGCAAAAATGATGATGTAGAGCTTGGAGAGCAGTCCCTGGACGGGTAACTTCAGTGCAATGTAGATCCCCAGGGGCAATTGAATCGCCAGAGCCAGGATCGAAAATCCAAGACTCCGCAAGAGAGCAGCATGAAATTCAGTAGATCCCAGCACCTGCTCATACCAAGTGGTGCCCACCCAGATATAGTGCTCCCCCGCAAAGGTGTCATGTAGAGAAAAATAAATCACCAGTGCGAAGGGAATCACTCCGCTGAGGATCATCAATACTAGGGTTGGACTGAGCAGTCCATAGGCTAGACGGTACTGTGCAGTGGAAGCCATGGGCGCCTTAAAATTGTAAAACAATCAGGGGAAAAGAAAGAAAATAGTGCGCTTGCCTTGGAGGTTCAAGAGCAGATCTACTTAAAAACAATTGGTACCATTCTTGCGGAAGTTGTCCTCAGAAACATCTCTTTCAGATCAGGCTCTTGCAGAGTTCTGAAGGAAAGGGAGAGTTTTGTAAAACCCGTGTCCGAGAAGACACGACTGGGTAAGGAGGAACATGCCAGATAAAAATACAGAGGCTCAACCGAATGTCTTGCTCCGTGAAGTGAACCTGCGTCGAGATAGGGAAAAAAACCAGGACTGGAATGGGAAGGTGCGAGAGACGATGCTGCGTAAATTTCTGGAAGGAATTGTCGAGGCCGATTGAACAGAAATGAGGGACTGGCACGAGTCCGGTCCCTCGAACCACCACTTACTTGATGGATGCAGAGGCTCCAGCTTCCTGCAGCTTCTTGACGATCTCTTCGGCTTCTTCTTTCGGGCAGCCTTCCTTCACGGTCTTCGGTGCGCTCTCAACGAATTCTTTGGCTTCCTTCAGGCCAAGTCCGGTGATTGCTCGAATTTCCTTGATCACGTTGATCTTCTTCTCACCAGCTGCATCAAGGACAACGTCAAATTCGGTCTTCTCTTCGGCTGCGGCCTCGCCACCACCAGCACCACCGGCTGCAGGCGCAACAGCAACGGCTGCAGCGGCAGCGCTCACACCAAACTTCTCTTCCAACTCCTTGACCAACTCAGACAATTCCAGCACCGTCATGTTGGCAATATGCTCGATCAATTGCTCTTTGGTAATTTCAGACATTTCGATTTCCTTTCAATAACTTGGATTAGGCAGCAGACTTTGATTCGGCAACAGCTGCCAATGTACGAACAAACTTGGCTGGAATCTCGTTGAGTGTGCGAACGAACTGGGTGGACGGTGCCTGCAACACAAAGAGCACCTTGACAATCAGTTCCTCCCGACTTGGGAGTTTGGCCAGCGCTTCGACCTCTCCTGCATTCAGCAGAGAGGCACGATTGGCGTCGGATAGCACACCCGCCTTGATTACCAACTGAGGATTGGTCTTGGCGAATTCCGTGAGAATCTTTGCCTGACCCACAGGGTCGGATGGCGAGTACACCAAGGCACAGGTCTCAACAAACTCCTTCTCCAAAACACCGAAGGGGGTTCCCTCGGAGGCAATGCGAGCCAGAGTGTTTTTGAGCACCTTCATGGTCGAAGCTGAATTGCGCAACTGCTGTCGCAGCTCCACGATCTTATTAGCTTCCAGACCTCGGTAGTCAACCAGTACGCCAGCGGCGGCGTTGTTAAAGATCTCCCGGATCTCGTCCACGACCGTTTCTTTTTGAGAACGATCCACGAGAACCTCTGATGGAAATTTCACGAGTGAACCGGGCTTCCAAAGAAGACCGGAAGGGTGCATCAGGTCGTTACTGCACTACGCAGAAACTACTGATGATCGGGCAGGGCAGTTCTGAAGAGAGCAAGGTAGGACTTGCTCCAGCACCACAATTGTCTCGGCGGGGAAGATTAAGCCCGGTAGGGCCCCAGCTGTCTTCAACAACTGCTTGCCAGATTCGTAAAGGTGGGCTTTGAGGCCCACCAGAGACTCCCTATCAGGAGTCAATTCAACAAAATTTTATAGACTTACGCGCAGTCCGGGTCCCATTGTCGAACTGATACAGCACTGGCGCATGTAGACCCCTTTGGAGGTCGAGGGCTTGAGCCGCTGAACCGAGTCAACAAAGGAGCGGATATTCTCAGCCAGCTGGTCCACATTGAAAGAGATCCGGCCAACAGGTGCGTGTAGGTTCCCTTGTTTGTCGACACGGAATTCTACCTGGCCAGCCTTGATGTCCTTCACAGCGTTGGCCACATCCATGGTAACGGTTCCCACTTTCGGGTTTGGCATCAAGCCACGAGGTCCCAGGATTTTTCCAAGGCGACCCACAACATTCATCACATCAGGGGTAGCAACAACACGCTCATAATCGAACCAGCTTTCCTTCTGGATTCGCTCAGCGATGTCTTCGGCTCCAACATAGTCAGCTCCAGCCTCTTCGGCTTCACGAGCTTTTTCTCCCTTGGCAAAGACGAGTACGCGTACCTCTTTACCCAGTCCGTGAGGCAGGGAGCAGGTTCCACGAACCATCTGGTCCGCTTTGCGCGGATCCACACCAAGTCGGAGGACAACATCGACAGTTTCATCAAACTTGGTCGCTTTCACTTCCTGCAGTAGTTGCAGGGCTTCTTCGAGTGAATACTGCTTTTCCAGTTCCACTTTTTCACGAATCGCCTTCTGGCGCTTACTCAGCTTCTTCATTGTTCTCTCCTTAATCGCCGATAGCCACACCCATGCTACGCGCTGTCCCAGCGATGATCGCTTTGGCAGCTTCAATATCGTAGCAGTTGAGGTCTGGTAATTTAGTTTTGGCAATTTCCTCTAACTGGGCTTGCGAGAGGGTTCCAACCGTAGCGGTATTGGGCGTAGCCGAACCCTTGCCAAGCTTGAGGGTTTCCTTGATCAAGACCGAGGCAGGCGGGGTCTTTGTGATGAAACTGAAAGAGCGATCCTTGTAGACCGTGATCACGACTGGAATGATCGTGTCGAGTCCCTGCGTGCGAGCATTGAATGCCTTGCAGAACTCCATGATATTGACGCCATGCTGGCCAAGAGCTGGTCCAATTGGCGGCGAGGGGTTGGCCTTTCCAGCAGCAACTTGCAGCTTGATGAAGGCCTTGACTTCTTTTGCCATGAAAACCTGTTGGAGTAGTCAGCGTTGGGCAGAACTCCCAACTCCTACTGTTTAGGCCTTGACCACCTTGTCGAAATCGACTTCGACAGGGGTTGGGCGGCCAAAAATACTGACAAGCACCTTGAGCTTGCCACGTTCGTGGCTGATCTCGTCGATCACACCACTGAAGTTGCTGAAAGGACCTTCGGTGATCATTACCTTCTGCTCCCGAACAAATTCTTCTTCCACGCTGGCTTGCTGGAAACCGCTATCGATTTGTTCCTTGATCGCCATCAGCTCTTCGTTGCTGAGTGGTATCGGAGGAATATAACGGTTCTCTTCGTGATGCTTGCGCCCCACAAAACCAGTGACTCGGTTAGTCTTGATGATCAGGTGCCAGAGATCCTCCTGCAGGTCCATGTGCAGCAGTAGATAGCCTGGGAAATACTTCTGCGTGACAACACGCTGCTTCCCACCCTTGCTGCGAGTGACTTCTTCAGAAGGAATGAAGATTTCTCCGACCAAATTCTGAAGCCCCTTGATCTCCAGTTGTTTTTCGATCGTTAGCTTGACCCGCTTTTCATAGCCGGTGTGGGCCTGGAGAATGTACCACTTGAAGTGACTGTTCTCGACAGGTGCAGGCTCAGCGGGTTCCACCGTTTCAGTTGGATTAATTGGGGTTTCGGAATTCAATTCACTATCGCTCATCGCATATCTCTTAGCCAGAAATCAGGAGTTGCATCAGGTTGGAGAGTCCAAGATCAGCCACCCCCAGATAGATCGCGATGATCAGCGATACCAGAACCACGATGGAAGTTTGCCGGATTGTGCGCTCGCGAGTCGCCCATTGAATACGTTTAAATTCGGCTTGGACGTCAATAAAAAATTGCCGGATTCTATTGAACATGGCCTTGTTTGGATTGGACGTGATGACGAGTCTGCCAGAACCGAGACAGGGCGGGAATCATTGCTTGGTGCTGTGCAGGCCAGACAGGGGTCGAACCTGCGACCTGCGGATTTGGAATCCGCTGCTCTACCAGCTGAGCTACTGGCCTGTACAAGGTGACGGTTCAATGTCACTGGAGCCCGAGAGCAGGATTGAACTGCCGACCTTTTCCTTACCAAGGAAACGCTCTACCACTGAGCTACCCGGGCCCATCGCTGGTGGTGGGGAGAGAAGGATTCGAACCTTCGAAGGCTGAGCCAACAGATTTACAGTCTGCCCCCTTTGACCGCTCGGGAATCTCCCCACATAATCATTCCTGGAGCTGGCTGACGGATTTGAACCCCCGACCTGCTGATTACAAATCAGCTGCTCTACCAACTGAGCTAAGCCAGCCAAGGAAAGCCGCTAATAATATGCAAAATTTACGGTGATGTCAACTTTCTTTTCTGGGCCAATCCACCTGATTTGACTACCATTCTCGCCGTTGACAACAGGTTTCTCGCTTGCAACTTTTTTGACCCTCCGTACCTTGACCTAATCTTTAGGCCTCTCTTGCACGCCACTCCCCAGCCTCATTTGTCGATGTCCCAGCCGGCCAGCGAAACCCCGATGATGCGCCAGTTCCATGATGCCAAGCGGCAGCATCCGGACAAGATCCTCTTCTTCCGCATGGGAGACTTCTACGAAATGTTTGGAGATGATGCAGTGAAGGCTGCGCCCATTCTCCAGATTGCGCTGACTTCTCGGAACAAGCAGCAGGAAGGAGCGATTCCAATGTGCGGTGTTCCTTATCGGGCTTATGAGGGCTATCTCAATCGTTTGACCGCTGCTGGATACAAGGTCGCTATTTGCGAGCAGACCGAAGATCCGGCCAAGGCAAAGGGCCTGGTCAATCGAGAAATTGTCCGGATTGTCACACCTGGAACCACGGTTTCCCCCGAACTTCTTCCCCCTGACGACAACCACTACCTGGTTTCCTTGCTTTGGCAGGCGCGTCCTACTGGTATTGGGCTGGCCAGGGCCGATCTTTCCACGGGTGAACTGGAAATCACGGAGTTTGAAGAAAGTGAAAAGTCGTTGTGCCTGGACTTTTTGCGTCAGCTACAACCAAGCGAGGTGTTGCTTCCAGAAGCTCGAACCGAGGGTGAAGCTGAGTTTGTGCAGAGTGTCCTACAGCTACTGAAGCAACTTCCGAAGGTTGGGGAGCAGGCAGTGACCATTCGCTCAGCCTATGATTTTGACACGCAAACTTCACGTCAGCGGCTTCTAGAACATTTTGGCACCCTGAACCTTGCTGGGTTTGGTGTGGAGGAATTAGCACGGGGCATTCGGGCTGCTGGAGCATTGCTACAGTACATGGGTGAGACACAACAGTGTAGTTTGTCGCATCT
>CAJXNF010000136.1 GCA_913056375.1 uncultured Pseudomonadota bacterium
CAAGCTCCTGATACTCCTCAACCCCATCATTCAAGGTGATTCAATGTCATCTTCTGTCCTGGAAATTCCACATCTCTACCGAGTCGAAGGTCACGGAGGTATCCGAGTAACCGTCGGCGATCAGGGTATCGAAGACTGCCAGATGAGTATTTTCGAGGGTTCGCGCTTTTATGAAGCCTTGCTCCGAGATCGAAAATATTTTGAAGTCCCTGGAATTGTCTGTCGGGTTTGTGCGATCTGTTCAGTAGCGCACTCTCTCTGTTCAACCTATGCAATTGAAGACGCCCTCGGATTGGTTGTTTCCCGTCCAATCAAGCGCTTGCGGGACTTGCTCAATATGGGTGAATTCATTGAATCACACGCCCTCCATCTATTCTGCCTGGCAACACCCGATTACCTTGGATTCAGTGGTGTTCTGGAGATGCAGCCACAATTTGACAAGGAAGTGCGGCAAGCACTGCAGCTGAAGAAATTTGGCAACCTGATCCAGGAGCGCATTGGGGGTCGAGCGATCCATCCTGTCAATGTTGTGATTGGCGGTGTCGGCACCTGGCCAGAGAAAAAGATATTTGATGAATTACGAGAAGGAGCGCAGTCCGCCTTGGCCATTCTGCGCCAAATCGAACCTTTGATCGCTAGCTTGCAACAAGAAGACTACGCAACCCAAGATCGTGTCTATGTTGCCCTTGAGGGGGATGAAGATGGCTTAATTCTCGGACATGGTGACCGACTGCAGGCCAGTGGGCATGAGCCAGTCGACATTCATGACTATTCCAAGTATGTCAATGAGAGCGTTGTCCGCCATTCCACTGCAAAGCAGTCGCGCTTCTCCAATCGTCCTTTCATGGTGGGGTCGCTCTCACGAATGGTTCACCATAGCAAACTTGTGACAGGGGAAGCAGGACAGATTCTCCGAAGATTGATGGGCGAACAACCTGCTCCAAATCCGCTGCTGAACAACGCTGGCCAGTTTGTCGAATTGGTCTATTGCTGTGAGCAGGTGATCCAGATGTGTGATGAATTACGAGCGCTGCCCACCCAGCCTTCAGCAGATCCGTACCACCTTCATCCTGAAAAAACAGTTCGAGGAACTGCCGCAATGGAAGTTCCCCGAGGTACTCTCTTTCACTCCTATGAGATCAATGAAGAGGGACATATTACCGATGCGGACATCATCACACCAACAGCACAAAACCTGGCTCAGGTAGAATCTGACATTGCGAAGACTGTCCAAACATGGCTGGATTCAAACAAGGATGGGGGGGATGAAAGACTACGAAAGAATCTAGAAATGGTAGCCAGAGCTTACGATCCTTGTATTTCTTGCTCTACGCATCTTGTGGATCTGACGGTGCGTGCAAGCTGATTGGGGAATTGTTGGCTTGGGGAATCCTCTGGCTGGAGATGATGGTGTTGGCTGCTGGTTAGCCGAACGGTTGCGCAAAACATTTCCAAGCCGATGGATTCACGATTTAGGTGCTGACCTGCTGAAGATTCAAGCCCTTCAACCCTATCCCAAGCAGCTAATCTTGCTGGATGCTCTACGCAGTGGAGCCAAGCCAGGTTCTTTGCACTATCTCTCAGAGGAGAAATTACTACAAAGTCCTACCACTGCGGCTGCCCATGGATTTGGCCTGAAAGGAACCCTGGGACTACTTCGACAAACCGATGATGCTTTTTGCAACATCAAACGAGAATGGTGGCTGATTGAAGTCGAACAAATCCATCAGCCTTTTGTCCTCTCTCCAACTGTTCAAGCCGGAGCCGAACAGTTGTTCAAACAACTCACCAAACAGCTACAATAAAACTTTCGGGTGACATGTACGTTTCCCACTTGCCAGAAAATTTCTGATCGTTATTCTCAAGGGACTCATTTTAACCCATCATTCTTGAGGAGATCATGCCGAACGCGATTCGTATTCACGAACAGGGAGGTCCGGAAGTCATGCGCTGGGAATCCGTCGATCTGCCTGAACTTGGTTCTGAAGAAATCCGCATTCGCCACACAGCCATTGGTCTGAACTTCATTGACACCTATCAGCGAAGCGGTCTCTATCCTCTCAACCCACCCTGTGGACTGGGTAAGGAAGCCGCTGGTGTTGTGGAAGAGGTTGGTAGTGCAGTCAAGGAATTCAAGAAAGGAGACCGGGTTGTCTATGTCGGTGGGACCAGCGCTTATAGTGAAGTCTCCCAGATTGCAGCCAACCTGGTGGTTCCCATTCCAGATGACGTAGAAGATGAAGTCGCCGCAGCCTCCATGCTCAAAGGGATGACCGCAGAATACCTGCTACGTCGTATTGGAAGGGTGCAGGCAGATGATGTGATTCTCTTTCACGCTGCTGCTGGAGGGACTGGACTGATTGCGTGTCAGTGGGCAAAAGCCTTGGGTTGCACAGTAATTGGTACGGTCAGTTCACCTGCCAAGGAATCTTTGGCGCGAGACAACGGATGTGACTTCGTGATCAATTATGAGCAGGAAAACTTCTTGGATCAGGTGATGGAAATCACCAATGGGAAGGGTGTTCGGTTGGTCTATGATTCAGTCGGGCGCGACACTTTCGAGGGGACGATCGGCTGCCTGAGTCCAAGAGGTTTGTTCGTGAGCTTTGGTCAATCTTCTGGACCAGTGCCTCCAGTGGATCTGCGAGTCTTCAATCCAAAGAGTTTGTTCTACACGCGTCCAACGCTCTTTTCCTATATTGCTACTCGTGCCGAATTGCTCGACAGTTCCCAGGCACTGTTTGGAGCTATCGGTAGTGGGAAGGTCAAGATTTCAATCAATCAACGTTATCCTTTACGTGAAGTTGCGCAGGCTCACGCTGATCTCGAAGGCCGCAGAACAACAGGATCTACTGTTCTGATTCCCTGACAAAATCTTCATAAAAGCTATGGGTGCTCATTCGAGAGGAATCCATAGCTTATGCCGCCCGATTGGTGAACTCGACTAGTTCTTCCAAGCGTTGCCAAGCCTTGCCAGAGTCTACCAGTTGGGTTGCCTGCTCCACACCATCCTTCAGATTCTCTACCTTTCCTGCGACTACTAGAGCCCCTGCCGCATTGTAAAGAGCAACATGTCGTGGGGTGCCCTGATTTTTGCCTTGGAGAATTTCTCGGATCATTTGGGCACTCTCTTCTGGACTGTCAATGCGCATCTCTTCCAAATTGCCTTTCGGCAGTCCCACCTCTTCGGGTTCCAGTTGATACAGTTCGACCTTACCGTCTCGAAGCTCTGCAACATGGGTTTTGGCTGTTGTGGTTAATTCACAGAGACCATCCGCACCGTGAACCACCAGCGCACGTTCTGCCCCAAGTTCCGCAAGCACCTGAGCAATTCGAAAAGTCCATTCTACGTTGGGTACACCCACCAGCTGGCGCTGAGCTTGAGCCGGATTGGTCAATGGTCCAAGAATGTTGAAAACGGTTGGGATTCCTAGCTCTCGACGAATTGGCCCCGCAAATCGCATTGCAGGATGGTGCTTAATCGCATAACAGAAGCAGAGTTGTAATTCCTGCAGACAAGCCTCAACTTGCGAAAGATCCAAATCAATATTTACTCCTAGTGCCTGTAAGGCTTCTGCACTACCGCTACGTCGCGTGTTGCTCCGATTTCCGTGCTTGGCCACAACAGCCCCTCCAGCAGCAGCAATCAAAGCAGCGCAGGTGGAAATATTGAAGGTGCTGATGCCATTGCCTCCGGTACTGCAAGTATCAATTGCATCACTTGGAGCCTGGATCTTCTCGGAGCGCTCTCGCATAGCGTGGGCTGCGCCGACAATCTCATCAATCGTTGCACCTTTGGCCTGGAGCAGGGCAAGTAAAGCAGCTGCCTGTGTAGGAACCGCTTCTTCACTCATGATCCAGAGAATCATCTCCCGAGCCTCTTCGCGGCTCAGATTCTTTCGTTCAAGTAACTTAGCTAGCAGTTCTTTCATCAACAGGACTCCGCAAACTCAGGGAAACGGTTGAGGTTTTTTCGGGAAAGTGGTGGGCCCCACAGAGAGTCCAACCGGGTTGGGTAGTTTTCTCGGAATAGTAGTCAAAACTGGAATTTCAATAACTTCTTCCTCCTGATACTGCAACCACTGCTCGTAGAGCATGGCTGCTTCGTTCAGGTTGTTCGGATCCTTGCGTTCCAATTGATCCAGCATCGAAGGATTCTCGGTCAGCAAAAAATCTTCTTCTACTTCTTGAACTGTTGCCGTTGATGGCTTCTTCACTGGGGCCATTTCGGGCATCAGCGCCATGATCCGCAGGTTGCGCTTCAACTGTTCCCAAGCTTTGTACAATCCTCTGGGAATTGCTTGCCAAGGCAACCCATGTGCTAGTCCAAAAGCGGCAACAGTCAGCAATGCAAGACCTCGCAGGATTGGCAGGAAAGGCAGAGCAGTGTAGATACGTACACTCAGATAGAAACAGACCGCACCAATTACTGCAGCGGCTTCTTGGTGAGGTAGATGCTGCAAGAGCCACTGTGAACCCAACAACCCAAGGTAACCATAACTCCAGAGCCCTTGGAATGGGACTGTGTTGTGTTCCAGTGTCAACACCAACACATGCAGAATGGAAAGGAACCAGCAGAGCAGCAGGGCATGATACCATCCGCTGAGCAGAGAAAAGCGATGCCAATGTGGTCTACTCAGGGGGATTAGAAACCAGAACAGCAAAGGGGTCGGTGGCCCAAAGATTTCCAGCAGTGAACCCACAATCAGTGCACCTGGCAACCCTAACCAGTTGTGTATCCCCTCGGGCGGTGTCAATGGACTGAACACCGTAGGATCCACAAACTCAGCTGTTGCCAAAGCTACTCCACCGAGCAGCGCCAGTACGAGGAAAAACCAGTCAGATCGCCAACGTAAGCGTGGCGACGCTTCCAAATTGATCGTATCCACTGCGAAAATCCTTTCCTAACATCCCACCCATCCTAGGTGAGGAATCTACAATTACTTGGCAGGTAGCAGCCCCTGGTTTCTCAGAATCGTATAGATCTGTTCTGCTACCGGAGGAATGACGTAGGAATCAATGCGCTCTCCCAACAAAGCCACCTCCCTCACCAGCGTGGAACTAACCACAAAAAGATCTGGCCGACCAAACAGGCAGAAGGTTTCCAGTTGAGGATCAATTCCCAAATTCCCAATCGCCTGTTGCAGTTCTCCATGAAAATCATTTGTACTGCGTAATCCCTTGATGAGCACACTCGCACCTTTACTCTGTGCATAGCGCACGGTGGGACCCTGGTAGGCATCAACACTCACGTTCCCCAAGCCAGGCAGATGATCCACATACGCCTGCATCATCTCCTTGCGTTCTTCCTGAGTGAAGAGATACTCCTTCTCTGGATTCACGGCAGCCGCCCAGTAGACGTGCTCAAAGTGCCGGGCAGCACGCGTCACGATATCAGCGTGCCCGAGGGTCGGAGGATTAGAACTGGTCGGGTAAATAGCCACACGGGTTGGGGCCATGGAGCGCTTCTCCAAAGAACAAGGAAACAGGAATCACTGCAGACGCTGCTGCAACGCATGCAGCAGATTTAGTGCCTCCAGCGGGGTGGTTTGCGATAAATTGAGCGCTCGTAATTCCTCAACTAACCAGGAATCTTCAGCAAACAATGAAAGTTGCAGTTGGGAGCCGTTGACAGATTCTTGCGTTGCGGCTGCCTGATGCACAATTGGATGATCATACACGGGCGAAACCTCTTGCACCACATGCCCCAAAGTATTGGCCTGCTCAAGAGTCTGCAAAATCTGCTGGGCCCGCTGAATCACCAAGGGGGGCAAGCCAGCCAGTCGAGCAACCTGCACTCCGTAGCTCTTGTCAGCTTCTCCCGGACTGATCCTGCGTAAAAAGACAATGCGTTCACCATCTTCCTCTATGCGTACGCTTGCATTCACAACTCCGGCCAATTGCTGCGCCAGTTCTGTGAGTTCATGATAGTGCGTTGCGCAAAGTGTCAGTGAGCCCAATTCGTGGAGATGTTCGACAATCGCCCAGGCGATGCTGATGCCGTCAAAGGTGCTCGTGCCACGTCCAATCTCATCCAATACGATCAGGCTATTTTCTGAGGCATTGTTGAGAATTGCTGCTGCCTCGTTCATTTCCACCATGAAGGTACTCTGCCCCTGACTAAGGTTGTCAGAAGCCCCAACTCGGGTAAATACTCGATCTACTAGCGTCATTTCAGCAGAAGCAGCTGCTACAAAACAGCCCGTTTGGGCCATCAACACGTTCAGAGCAACCTGACGCATAAACGTCGACTTACCAGCCATGTTAGGGCCGGTAATCAGCAGAACCTGTCGCTTTTCTTCCTCCAAGTCAATGTCATTCGGAACGAAAGGTTCGCCCAGATCCAGTTGCTCAATCACTGGATGCCGAGAAGCTTGCAAGCAAAGTTGTCTTGAATGTCCAGTTTCCAGTAAGCGAGGCCGAACATAGTTAGCTGCCAAGGCCAGTTCGGCCCAACCAGACAGAACATCTAAAATAGCTAATTTGCGAGCACTTTCCTGAAGGCGTCCAAGTTGTTGCAGAACCTCCTGCCGTAGTTCTGCAAACAGTGCTTGCTCCAACTCGACACTACGTTCTTCTGCGCTAAGAATTTTCTCTTCAAACTCCTTTAGTTCCTGTGTGATATAGCGTTCCCCATTAGTCAGAGTCTGCTTGCGAAGATAATGGCCAGGAACCCGATTCTTGTGAGCATTGCTGACTTCCAAATAGTAGCCAAATACCTTGTTGAAACCTAGCTTAAGGCTGGCGATACCGCTTCGCTCCCGCTCCTGTTGCAGCATTCGATTGAGAAACTCTTTGGAATCTGTTGTCAAGAGCCTTAGATCATCCAACTCCTGTGACACTCCATCGGCGATGTAACCACCCTCTGCTAATTTCAGAGAAGGCTCCGGCAACAACCGCTGTTCCAGCAGGGTGAGTAAGTCGTTCAGGGGATCAAAGGACGCGCCCACCTCAACCAGTAATGGGGTGGACAAGGGTGCCAACAACTCCGGTAACAATTGCAGCGGTTCCAACGAACTGCGCAAAGCAAGGAAGTCACTGATGCCAGCGACCGGCAAACTAATCCGTCCTGCAATTCTAGGTAGATCCTGGACCTGAGACAACTGCTGACGCAGTTCCTGTCGCATCCGACCCTGCTTCTGGAACTCTTCAATCGCATCATAGCGAGCTTCCAGCGGTCCTTTGTCCAATAGTGGATAGCGCAGCCACTGTCGCAACTGGCGTGCTCCCATCGGAGTCACACATTGATTGAGCACATGAAAGAGTGTATGCCGCTTCTGTCCGGTGGGGGTTTCGAAGATCTCCAGGTTGCGGATGGTTGTTTCATCCAGTGGCATTGTCTGACTGCGTCGT